>JAEWUL010000233.1 GCA_023459435.1 Bacteroidota bacterium | reverse complement strand
GTATAAGATTTTTGATAATGAAAGTGTTTTGCTTTTTCTGTAACACCAATCACTTCAATTCCTGAATCTTTCAAATAACGGATCACTTCTACCAAATTGGAATGGCGACAAATAGGAACTTTAAATAAAGCTCCACAAGAACTTTTTACGGCATCTTCGTTCAACTGAGCACCACCCTTTAAAGGGAGAACTATGGCATTAACACCAGCACATTCGGCGGATCGGGCAATTGCTCCAATATTTCTTACATCTGTAATCTTATCGAGAATTAAAATAAATGGGGGTTTTCCTGTTTCAAATATACCCGGAAGCACATCAAAAATACTTTGATATTCGATTGCTGAGATAAAAGCAACCACACCCTGATGATTTCCTTTCACCATTCGATTCAGCTTTTCTATCGGAACATATTGAAACGGAATTTTATTTTGACGAACAATATAAAAGAAATCTTTAAAGAGATCACCCTTTAATCCCTTTTGTATTAGTATTTTGTCAATCGTTTTTTGACTCTCAATCGCCTCTAATACCGGGCGAATTCCATAAATGATGCTCTCCTCCATTTTAAACTTTAGATTATAGATGCAAATGTACAATTTTTTTGTGAAAATTACAATGTATTCAAAAAAGTGATTATATTTGCCAATTCAATCAGTTGAGTACAGATAAGTTCAAAAAGCATATAAAAACCACCTAATACAATGGAAAATTACAATTTCAAATTACCCAAAAACTGTTTTTCTTTATCTTATACAACCATCCTTTTTATAGTTCTCTATACCCTCTCTTTTTTAGGATATGCTCAACCAAAACAACAGTGGACTTTAGATTCATGTGTTTCATTTGCTCTTCAAAATAGTTTTACTGTAAAACATAAGATTCTGGAATTTCAAAATAAACAGATTCAAACTCATACTACAAAAATGGGAATCTTACCTTCAGTTTCTGCATCTGTAGGTCAAAATTTGGACTTTGGCCGTTCTCAGGTTGCTTCTTCACTTATTGTGAACGGAAATCAAACTTCTACCTCCTTCGGGGTAGGTTTAAATATGGATCTTTTTCAAGGTTTCAGAACGTATTATCAAATGAAATCCAATCAATTTGATATACAAACTTCCGTTTTTGAATTAGATCAGGTTCGAGAAAATGTGGAGATCAACGTGATGGCCTTTTATCTTCAAGTGCTCCTCAACAGAGAGATTCTGGAGGTAGCCAAAGTACAGGAACAAATCTCTATTGATATGTTGAACAAAACGGAACTGCTTGTGCAAAATGGTAAAAGTTCTGATGCTGAACTTTATGTTGCAAAATCAACATTAGCCAATGATCATTATAACGTTGTTGAAGCTGAAAATGCCCTCAATATTTCTATCCTTGATTTGGCTCAGTTGATCAATTATCCTAATGTGGCTCAGTTTGATATTGTTTCTATGGACAAAACATATCTTATCGACGAACTTTTAACTAGAGAAATCAATGTGGATGGTTTAATCAACAATGCCATCCAAAACAGACCTGCCATTAAAGCTGCATTGAATAAAATTGATAAGGCAAAAAATGATATCAAGATTGCACAATCTACCTGGTATCCTTCCCTAAGCTTATTTGCCAATTATGGTACCGGTTACAACTATATGTTTACCCCTTCCCCCGATTACCCTAATACACCGTTTAATACACAATTCAATAATAATTCCAGACAAGTGGTTGGAGTCTCTTTATCTATACCCATTTTTGACAAATTGACTACTTACGATAACGTGAGAATGGCTAAATTGAATGTAAAATCGCAAGAATACCAAATGGAAGAGGGAAAACTAAATTTGATTAAAGAGATTCAACAAGCATATACAAGCGCTTTAGCTGCAAAAGAAAGGTATCGATCAGCCCAAGAATATTATCAATCTGCTAAAATTGCTTTTGAATACGAAAAAATCAGATATGAAGAGGGAGCATCCAGCAGCTACGAATTCAATGATGCCAAGAATAAATATTTAAAAGCGGAATCACAACTGATCCAGGCAAAATTTGACTATATCTTCAGAATCCGAATTTTAGAATTTTATGGAAGAAACTAACTATAGAACACAGATGACACAGATTAAACAGATAACCACAGATTAATCTCAACAAAAAACGATTACTTCTTACTTCTTACTTTTTACTTTTTACTTCTTACTTCTTACTTTAATTTTATTTTGTGTCCGAGAAATTATAAACTAACCCAACTCCAATTATCTCCTTGAATTGCACTCTTCGGATTCGTGTTCGGGGTTGATCTCTTCCATTTTCCCATTCATCAAATTTGACTTTTTCATTGTACCTTAAAGCGGTTGTAATTCTGAAATTTAACATTTTAAGAAATTGATAGGATAGTGTTAAATCCCAGTCAACTTTAAAGTTCCCGAATCTCTGATCAGGATCTTTGTAAGGAGTGTATAACTCTAAAACTGTCGCCACTTTCACTCCTTTCCATACCGTTGTATTCACAGATGCCTTCATCTTAGGTCCAACGGTTGTCATACTGGATTTATCAACAGGAACACCATAATCCGCCCTTAAAAGAGAATCCGGACAACTGGTTATCAATCCTGCAGCAGGGGAGAAGTAGAAAGAAAAACGTTCATTATACTTCCAGTCAATACCAAAAGAGATATCTGTGTAAGCTGGTGATAAAAAACTGGTGATTTTTTTGGGTTCTGTTAAGTTTTCGTACTGCTGAGGATAGCGGTAACCTGCTGCATGCTGAGACTTAAAAGTGACCAACCCGGTGATAAAGAACTTATTGGCAATCTCATATCCAAATTTGGATGAAAAGTTAATTTTATCAGCAGATTTGCGCCAGGTAGGGATCAGTTCGGAGGAATATAATATTCCGATTTCATTATCTATCAGTGACTCCCAGGCCATCTTATTTTTTTTATAAATCAGTTTGATCTTCAGATTGAATATACTATTGAAATGTTGATAACCCCCTTCAGACCAGTTCCATTGATCTGTCTGAGCTAAATTCAACCCTGCTTCTCCTGAAAGGATCCAATAATCCAACCATAGATTATTCATAAACGTATCTGTTATCCCTAAAGTGCTAATTGGCTGAATATCAGAGTTTATGTGTTTCAAAAAGTCATTGTTCTGTGAAAAAGTTAAACTAAGTAAGCATAATAAAAAGGTTAAAATGAAGATCCGTTTCATTATAAAAATCTTGAGACTAACGTTTAACGATTTAATTTATTAAAAGCTTTCCACCATCTGTCAGATATGATATCTGTGCATGCAAGTTCATAGTCTTTTTTGGAACAAGGGAGGTAATACTTTTGGATAGTATCCGTTTTTTTACTAGAAATGGGCACTACCATCCACCATCTTCCTGTTTTTTTACTACAATAAAAAACGAGATCATCAATATGGTTGGATACAGCAACAGAATGTTTGATATACAATGATTTATCTTTGAATGTAGTGTCACCAACCCTATTGTTATACCCTTCAATAAAATACCAAAGAATATGTGCAATCAGTTGAGATGTCTGATTGTTATAATCTAATGAAGGATTATACTCATAGATTCCGAAAGATGAAAGTTTGTCACTGACACCGGCATACATAGCAACCCGACAGATCTCCTCTCCGTAAAAACCGTTTGATGAAGCATTTGGATTTCCTGGAGCATCCCCTCTTCGTATAGAGGATAAGTCCAGTGAAACCATTTCCGCATTTCTGACAATGGGTTCAACTTCCTCCATATCTTGTCTCATTAAACCAACGCGATAGGTTTCAAAAAACAGATGTTCCATTAAATCGATAGATTCTGGACTATTCATATAGGTTTGGAAACCAATATTGGCATAATTCAAAAGATAATTGGGTTGTTGAAGAATCAATCGGTTAACGTATGCATCTGAACGGATAGGCATATTTTCATTTCCCAGATCAAAGCAGGAATCAACGGCAACGATATTCACTACATGTTCTAAACGAGCATAAGCCATATAGTTGGCAAAGGCAAGATCGTTACTTCCCCCTAAAATGATGGGAATTATCTTTTTCCCAATCAAATAGGCGAGGATTTCACTTAGAGCTTCATAAGTGTCCTCAACCGTTTTTCCGGTTCTTAGATTTCCTAAGTCTAAGATATTTACACTCCTCTTCCAGCAAAATAGTTTGTAGAACTCTCTTCTGATTTCATCAGGGGCAAAAGTAGCCCCATCATTTTGAGTAGCATATCTGGCTTCAGGAACTCCAATAATGGCAATGTGCATATCCTCCAGTGAGATTTCCTCATCATCCTTCGTAAACCATATCTGGTTAATAATTCTTTGAGGATGATCATAAGTTTGGAAGAAATCTAATGAATCAATATCAACAGGATTGAAATAAAGACCTATATCCATCTTGTTATTTTTTACGTGGGAATCTTTTTTTGGCAGTAGGGGTAGTGTTTTTGATAATTTCCATACAATCATTAAAACTTAACGTTTCCGCTACAGTCCCTTTTGGAATTTTGAAATTATCTGTACCATTAGTGATATATGCTCCATACCTTCCATTTACAACTTTAATGTTTTCATTCTCTTTGAAAGAGGAGATAATATTTTTAGTCTTGATATTATCAATGAAGTGAATCGCTTCTTCTAAAGTTAAAGTGCCCGGATTCATCCCTTTTTCCAAAGTCATATTTTGATCATTGTATTTAATGTATGGTCCAAATTTTCCAATAGCAACATATATTTCTGAATCATTGTATGTTCCCAACAGTCTGGGAGCCCGATCTTTATCAAGTTGGATTTTCTCTTTTATCAGTTCAATGGCCCGGTCTAATTCCATTTCGGTAGGTTCTTCATTTTTTGGAAATGAAACATAAGATTTTCCAAATTTAATATAAGCTCCAAATCTACCCATTCCAATTGTAACTTCATCCCCATTAAACTCACCTAATGTTCGTGGTAGTTTAAAAAGATCTAATGCTTCTTCTAAAGTGATGGTATCAATAAACTGGGAAGATTTCATTCTGGCATAACGTGGTTTTTTATCCTCATAATTCTCACCAATTTGAACCATAGGACCATATTTTCCAAGTTTAGCATATACATTTTCCAATGATTTAGGATCTTGTCCCAATAATCTTTCGCCACTTGCCTTTGAAGAGTGAGAAATAGCATTTTCAATGGAACTATGAAAACTATTATAAAATTGATCAATCATGGTTTGCCACTCTTTATGCCCTTCTGCAATTTCATCAAACTCCTTTTCTACTTGAGCTGTGAAACCGTAGTCCATTATATCTTCAAAGTTGGTTTGAAGGTATTCATTCACTACAATTCCAATATCTGTTGGAAATAGTTTGTCTTTTTCTGATCCGTATTTTTCTGTTTTTGCGATATCGGTGATCTCCCCTTTTTTTAATATCAATTGACAAAACTCTCTTTCGTTTCCTACACGATTGTTTTTAACAACATAGTCTCTTTTTTGAATAGTTGTGATGGTTGGTGCATAAGTAGAGGGTCTTCCAATTCCCAGTTCCTCTAGTTTTTTTACCAGACTGGCTTCAGTATAACGGGCAGGAGGTTGGGTGTAACGTTGTGTTGCTTTGATCTCTTTGGCACTCAGTTGTTCTCCATTAGAAACAGGAGGCAACCAACCTTTAACGTCTTCATCCTCTTCATCTTTAGATTCGATATATACTTTTAAAAACCCTTGAAATAGTACCACTTCACCCGTTGCAACAAATTTTTCGGAACGGTTTGAAATGGGTATTGTGATCGTTGTTTTTTCAATCTCAGCATCACTCATTTGAGAAGCGATAGTTCTTTTCCAGATCAATTCATACAACCTTTTTGCAAAAGTATCCCCCGGAATGGTTTGATTTGACATAGTGGTTGGTCTGATAGCTTCATGTGCTTCCTGTGCGCCTTTGGTTTTTGAAACAAATTTTCTTGTTTTGGAGTACTCTTTGCCATAGATCTTTTCAATCTCTTCTTTGGCTGCATGCATTGCAAAATCAGAAAGTACTACCGAGTCAGTCCTCATATATGTGATATATCCTGCTTCGTAAAGCTGTTGTGCAATAACCATCGTTTTACTAACAGAAAACCCGAGTTTTCTGGCGGCTTCCTGTTGTAGAGTAGATGTAGTAAAAGGAGGAGCTGGCGTTTTCTTTGCGGGGTTTTTTTCAATTGCAGAAATATGAAAAGTGGCCTCTTTACAGTCTGTTAAAAATCCAATGGCATCCTCTTTGGTATTAAAACGATGATTCAAATCTGCATCAAATTCCATTTTCTTATTTCCCTCAGGATAAAAATTTCCTACCACCTTGTAAGAAGAGGTCGTGTTAAATTTGATGATTTCCCGCTCTCTTTCTACAATCAACTTCACAGCAACTGATTGCACACGTCCAGCAGATAACTGGGGTTTTACTTTTCTCCAAAGTACAGGAGATAATTCAAAACCAACCAACCTATCAAG
>JAEWUL010000232.1 GCA_023459435.1 Bacteroidota bacterium | reverse complement strand
TCCATATATCACTCAATTTAAAAATGGATCAAAATTAATGGTTGCCGGTAGTACCTGGGAACCTGATGATAAAATCTTGAAAAACTTTCTGGATCAGAATCAAACAACTTTTAAACTGATTCTGGCTCCTCATGAAATTGACTCCCGTAGAATCCAGTTTATGAAGGATCTTTTTATTGATTTTAGGGTGATCTGTTATTCTGAAATGAAAAATGAAGATCTCTCTGAATATCAGGTTTTTATAGTGGACACTATTGGGATACTAAACAAAATGTATAAATATAGCGATTACTCTTATATTGGAGGGGCATTCGGATCTGGATTACATAATATTCTGGAAGCTGCCGTTTTTGGTGTTCCCCTGTTTTTTGGACCAAAATTCAGTAAATTTAAGGAGGCCCGAGATCTTGTTCAACTTGAAGGAGCGTTTTCCATCCAAAACGATGAACAAATAATCCAAAAAATAACCCTATTGGAAATGCGTCAGGAGGAATATGATAAAACCTGCAATATCTGCAAAAAATATGTAACAAAAAACAGGGGTGCTGTTGATCTCATTTACTCAGAAGTTAAAAAGCATATCAACAAATAAAAAAGAGAATCCACCATTTTCAATCAAAACCTCAAATCCTCAACCTCTTAACAATCCACATTCACAATAACCCGTATTGCCTTGTATTTGGTTTCTGTCTTAAAGTGGTCAATAATCTGCTGTACCGTTTTTTTCTTTGATTCAACATGGCCATCTTTAGGAATCTTGATATAGATCTCTTTAAGGAACTGGTTTTGTATTTTGGATACCAAAGGATATTCAGGTCCTAAAACATAATCCGGGAACTGTTTCCTCAGAAGATCACCCATCAATGCAGCCCCAAA
Source organism: Bacteroidota bacterium (assembly GCA_023459435.1). Taxonomy (GTDB): domain Bacteria; phylum Bacteroidota; class Bacteroidia; order Bacteroidales; family WCHB1-69; genus UBA5429. Next base: position 4,042 of record JAEWUL010000232.1, on the reverse strand, counting down.
ATTCAGAAGTTTGAAATCGGTATGTTTTAATGTTAATTTGATCAATCTGTAAATGGGGGGATACCGGAAATTTTTTCGTTCTTCAATTTGACTCTGGTACATTTCCTTGTAGTTATTGGCTACTACGAACTGTAAAGCCGGATGGTTTGGCTGATGGGTTTGAACAACCACTTGCCCAGGGATCTCTTTTCTGCCTGCCCGGCCACTTACCTGAGCAATCACCTGAAAAGCACGTTCAAAGGAGCGAAAATCAGGATAACTGAGCAAGTTATCCGCATCTAAAATACCAACAACAGAGACTCTGTCAAAGTCCAACCCTTTAGTAACCATCTGGGTCCCAACCAGAATATCGATCTCATGGCTTTCAAATTTGGAGATCAGTTTCTGGTAGCCATATTTGTTTCTGGTGGTGTCTAAATCCATTCTTGCCACAACCGCATCAGGGAAAATTTCAGCCAGTTTTTCCTCTACCAACTCTGTTCCAAAACCTTTCATCTCAATATCTTTGCTCTGGCATACCGGACAAGAATCGGGAACATCAATGGCATATCCACAATAATGACACTTCAACAAATGGGCATGTTTATGATAGGTTAACGTAACATCACAATGCTCGCAGGTTGGCATAGTCTGACAACTATTACAGATCATCCGGATGGAGTACCCTCTTCTGTTTTGAAAAAGGATCACCTGCTCTTTTTTTTGAAGGGCTTCCTGAACCATATGTAACAAAAAATGAGACAGATACCCATCCATTTTCTGTTGCTTTTTAGCTTGTACCAGGTTTTCGATCCAGATATCAGGTAGTGTGCTTTGGGCAAATCGTTCAAATAACTCCACCAATCCGTACTTACCGGTTTTAACATTATAATAACTTTCTAATGAAGGAGTTGCAGTTCCTAATAGCACTTTACACTGGTGAATATTCGCAAGAACGATGGCCGAATCTCTGGCGTGGTACCTTGGTGCCGGGTCGATCTGTTTATATGAGCCGTCATGTTCCTCATCAACTATGATCAAACCCAGGTTTTCGTAGGGGAGAAGCAATGCTGAACGAGCACCGAGAACCAAAGAATACTGATTCACATCAGAGGCTGGATGGGGCAAAACCCGATTCCAGATCTCTACCCGTTCCAACTCATTGAATTTGGAATGATATATTCCCACTTTTGTACCAAAATATTTTCTTAACCTATTGATAATCTGTGATGTTAATGCAATCTCAGGCAACAGATACAACACCTGTTTTCCTTTTGCAATCGTCTCAGCAATTAATTGGATATAGATCTCCGTTTTTCCACTTCCCGTTACACCATGAAGCAGTACCGTTTGAAAATGTTCAAACTGATTCTTAATTTTTTGTATTGTATTGAGTTGAATATCTGAAAATTGAATATCTTCAATCATGCTCTGTGCATTGTGATCGATCAACCTGCTGATTGATTTTTGTACCGATTGAAAAACCCCATTATTCAGCAATGTTTGAAGGGAGGAGGTTGATACTTCCGCTTTTTGAATCAATTCTGATTTTTTGATCAGGAATGGAGTATCGTTCCTGTTTTGTCCTTGAAGCATGATGAAAGCAAGCAGGAGGCGCGCTTGTTTCTCCGTTTTTTTGGATTGGCTCAATTGGTCCAATAAGGCCATCAATGCAGGTTCATCTTGAGAAAAAGTATCTGACAAACCAATAAAAGTCTCCATTTTAGGTTTATACACTTCATTGATCTCTTCCGCAACCACGATCACTTTTTTTTCTACAAGGTTTTTGATAATCGGAAACACTTTCTGAATCTGCACCATTTTCGCGATCTCAGTGACGGACATTTTATCCCGGTATGTAAGTGCTTCTGCCACTCGAAGTTCCCGTTCATTCAGGTTGGAAACATCACCCATAAATTCAGGGTGTAACACCACTTGAGTCTCTCCGGCAAGTTTTAACGCGGAAGGAAGTGCCGCAGACATCACCTCTCCGAGGGTACACATATAGTATTGGGCAATCCACTCCCACAGTTTAAACTGCAGTTCCGTGATTACAGGGATCTCATCAATCACATCCACTACATACTTGACATAAGAAAAGTGGGGTACATGAGTATGTACCGCCACTACTAACCCTGAATAGAGTTTATTTTTCCCGAAAGGTACAACCACTCTTTTGCCAAAACTAAGCTGATTTTCAATATCTTGAGGAATCCGATAGGTAAATGTAGAGGGGAGAGGTACAGGAAGTAAAATATCAGCAAAATAGGTTACATCAGACATTTCAGACTATTTTGTACTGTCAATATAACTGATTAAATCGACCACTTTATTGGAGTATCCCATTTCATTATCGTACCAGGCAACCACTTTTACAAAGTTTGGATTCAGCATGATACCTGCTTCTGCGTCAAAAATTGATGTTCTGGTATCACCGATAAAGTCAGAAGAAACAACAGCATCTTCGGTATAGCCTAAAATCCCTTTCAGTTCATTTTCTGAAGCATTTTTCATGGCAGCTTTGATCTCATCGTAGGTAGTTGATTTTTCCAGACGACAAGTCAGGTCCACCACAGAAACGTCAAGAGTAGGAACTCTGAAGGCCATTCCGGTAAGTTTCCCTTTAAGTTCAGGGATCACTTTAGTAACCGCTTTGGCTGCACCTGTAGAGGATGGGATGATATTTCCACCGGCAGCACGACCACCTCTCCAATCCTTTGCAGATGGACCATCAACGGTTTTTTGAGTAGCGGTAGTAGCGTGAACGGTTGTCATTAAACCCTCCAAAAGTCCGAAGTTGTCGTGTAATACTTTTGTGATCGGTCCCAGGCAATTGGTGGTACAAGAAGCATTTGAAACGATGGTTTGTCCGGCATAGGAAGTATGGTTCACCCCCATGACAAACATAGGTGTATCATCTTTGGAAGGAGCAGAAAGCACCACAACCCTGGCTCCGGCCTGGATATGTTTTTCAGCAGTCTCTTTAGTTAGAAACAAACCTGTTGATTCGACAATGTATTCGGCATCCACTTCATTCCATTTCAGGTTTGCAGGATCTTTTTCTGCAGAAACCCGGATTTCATTACCATTCACCACCAGTTTACCATCTTTAACCGAAATATCTCCTTTAAACTGACCGTGAACGGAATCATATTTCAACATATAAGCCATATAGTTCACGTCTAGTAAGTCATTGATAGCCACTACTTGTATATCATTTCTATTCAAGGAAGCACGAAAAACCAATCTTCCGATTCTTCCGAAACCGTTAATACCTACTTTAATTTTTTTCATAAGATTTTTATTTGGTAAACAATAATTAAAATTTCTATTTATCAATGCAAAGATACATTTTTTTAGCAAACAAATTCAAAAAAAAAGCTGAAGTAAAACATTTTTTTGTAAAAAAATGGCCCCTTTCAAACAAGTTATTCAAGTCACTATCAAAGAGATAAAATAAAATTGAAAAAAAAATCTAAAAAAAGGGTTCTTTGAAGTTGAGTATATTAAAAAAAGTTGTATTTTTGCACCCTCAAACAACGAATGGTTCGGTAGTTCAGTTTGGTTAGAATACGTGCCTGTCACGCACGGGGTCGCGGGTTCGAGTCCCGTCCGGACCGCCAAAAGCTTGGTAATTAATTGATTATCAGGCTTTTTCAATTTTTAGACACTCAAATTAGACACTAAAAATAATTATAGTTGAATGTTTGAATCAAATTAATCATCATTTACTTTTTTGAAAAATCTTGCAATTACTGATTTACTTTATATAAATAAACACAGTTCATTACTTCAATAATTCTATTATCTTTGCAGCGAATTACTCTTTGTAATTCTAGTGTGAATAGCCTTTTTCATCTTCGGATGGATTGGGCTTTTTTTATTTTAATTTTAAAAAAAAGGAAGTTGCTTTTTTTGAAACTTTTTATATATTTGTGTTTTAGCCCCCTGAAAATTCAGACTGGATTATAGATAAAAACTATAATTTTACAGTATGAAAAAAAGAACATTTACAAAAGAAGAAAAGTTAAAGATTTTGAAAGAAGTAGAATCGGAAGGTTTG
>JAEWUL010000231.1 GCA_023459435.1 Bacteroidota bacterium | reverse complement strand
TACATGAAGAATCCCGTTAGAGTCGATATCGAAAGTTACCTCAATTTGAGGGATTCCGCGCATAGCAGCAGGGATTCCGTCTAAATGAAAACGTCCGATACTCTTATTTTGGTTTGCCATAGGACGTTCCCCTTGAAGTACATGGATCTCTACAGAAGTTTGATTATCGACAGCTGTCGTAAAAGTTTCTGTCTTCTTAGTTGGGATTGTTGTGTTCGATTCGATCAATCGGGTCATCACACCACCTAAGGTTTCAAGGCCTAGAGATAGAGGAGTAACATCAAGTAAAAGAATATCGGTAACATCCCCACTTAAAACGCCTCCCTGGATTGCAGCGCCTACCGCAACAACTTCATCAGGGTTCACTCCTTTAGAAGGAGCTTTTCCAAAGAAATCTTCCACCACTTTCTGGATGGCAGGGATTCTGGTAGAACCTCCCACAAGAAGAACTTCATCAATATCGGAGGTTTTGTAACCTGCATCCGAAAGGGCTTTGCGACAAGGTTCGATTGTTCTTCTGATCAGGTCATCACAAAGTTGTTCAAATTGAGCACGGGTTAACGTACGAACCAAGTGTTGAGGAATCCCATCGATAGGCATGATATAAGGCAGGTTGATCTCTGTTGAGTTAGAGCTGGAAAGTTCGATTTTAGCTTTTTCAGCAGCTTCTTTCAAACGTTGAAGTGCCATAGCGTCTTTTCTCAAATCTACATTAAAATCTTTTTTAAACTCATCAGCCAGCCAGTCAATAATTTTATGATCAAAGTCATCACCCCCAAGGTGTGTATCACCGTTTGTTGATTTCACTTCAAAGACTCCATCACCCAATTCAAGGATAGAGATATCAAAAGTACCACCACCCAGGTCGAAAACAGCTACTTTAGAATCAGATTTCTTTTTATCGAGTCCATAAGCAAGTGCAGCTGCAGTAGGTTCATTGATGATTCTTTTCACATGAAGACCAGCAATTTCGCCTGCTTCTTTGGTTGCCTGACGTTGAGAGTCGCTAAAGTAAGCTGGTACAGTGATCACTGCTTCCGTTACTTCAGTACCCAGATAATCTTCTGCCGTTTTTTTCATTTTTTGAAGGATCATGGCAGAGATCTCTTGAGGAGTAAACTGACGATCATCAATTTTTACTTTTGGTAAATTGTTTGAAGATTTTTCAACGATATAAGGCACTCTACCGATCTCTTCAGAAACGCGATCGAAGGTCTCTCCCATAAATCTTTTGATGGAAGAGATTGTTTTGGTAGGATTTGTAATGGCTTGACGTTTAGCAGGGTCACCCACTTTACGTTCATTGTCACCTACAAAAGCTACAATGGAAGGTGTTGTTCTTCTACCTTCACTGTTCGGAATAACAACCGGTTCGCTACCTTCCATAACGGATACACATGAGTTGGTTGTCCCTAAGTCAATTCCAATAATTTTTCCCATAATTTTAAATATATAATGATTAATACTTTTTTTAATTGTTCATTCTTAAAATGTCTCGACCATAATTTACAACAATTGTACCAAATTAGAATCGGTCTTTTTTTTTGTAAAAAATTCAAAAAATGGGATAAAAAATGGAATCAAACAAACAAAAAGTGACAAACTGTCAGATTCTGAGTATCATTTTGTCATTATTTTACTGAATATACCACGACAACAATCTCCCCTTTTACCTCTTTGGAAGAGAAATGGGAAATGGCATCATCGATAGTACCTCTAAAATTTTCTTCATAGAGTTTGGTTAACTCTCTGGAAATTGAAATGGGACGTTCAGCACCAAAGTGGGGGATCATCATCTGAAGTGTTTTTAAAAGTCTGTGAGGAGATTCATAAAAGAGCACTGTTTCTGTTTTTTGGGATAACATTTTAAGAGCTGTTTCTTTTCCTTTTTTATGAGGCAGAAATCCATGAAAGTAGAATGTATCTGAGGGAAATCCGGAGTTGATCAGAGCCGGAACAAATGCGGTCGGGCCAGGGAGTGTTTCAACAGCAATTCCTTCCTGTATCGCTTCCCGGACCAGAAGGAAGCCCGGATCTGAGATTCCGGGAGTACCAGCATCGGAAGTGAGGGCTACTGCATCTGCATTTTTGATCATCTGAATGAAATTTTTCACCTGATGATGTTCATTATGAATATGGTATGGGAAACATTTTTTGTCTATTTCGTAATGTTTCAGAAGGTTTTTCGTGGTACGGGTATCTTCACATAAAACAAAATCAACCTCCTTTAAAATCCGAAGTGCCCTCAAAGTGATATCTTCCAAATTTCCAATTGGAGTAGGTACTATATAGAGTTTCATGATTAAAAATTTTCGAGCGTTCGGATAAATAATTGTAGAATTTTTTCAGAAGCATCCACACCACAAGATTCACATTTATCTTCAGGGTGATGGGTCGGGGGTTTTTGTCCTCCCATTGTTAATGCAAAAAGTGCTGGAATACGTTTTTGTGTAAACGGAAAATGATCACTATTGGGGATATTGCGTCTCTTGTCAATTTTAGACACCCATTGTTCTTTGTCATTTAAATCCTCCATAACGGATAAAAACGGTTTACACAAAGTGTCTATTCCATTAAAAAATAGAATCCCATCATTTCCACCACACATCAGATCAAAATTAAGTACCAATTTAATATTTTCGAGAGGTATTAATGGGTTGTTCACAAAGAAAGTGGATCCTTGCAAACCACTCTCCTCTCCGCTAGCGAGTATGAACAGAGTAGAATATTTTAATGGATTTTTTTTGAAATATTGAGCAAAGGCTAACACATAAGCTGTTCCGGAAGCATTATCAAAAGCGCCATAAAAGACACACGAATCACCCAAAAGGCCCAAATGATCATAATGGCCAATAAAAACGATAAATGAATCGGTGAATTGGGTTCCTTCCACTACACCACATACATTCTGGGTCGTTCTCCACCCCATTTTATTTTCAAAGTGAATTTGAATGGTGTTTTGTTTCTGTTTTACAAATTCAGGTTTTATGTAAAAGATGGAAAAATTTTTAACCGGATAGGGCCTGGTTCCGAAGCCGGGTAAGTTTTGGGTTCCTATTGCAATCTGTTTAAAACCGAACAGATTGGTTGAGTCAATTTTCCATTCATTCAGATGATCTGTAATCCTTTTTTTGGTTAACGAGTCCACTTTAAGATTTGGGATCTGATCCATATCAAAGTATATGATCTCTGATTGAAGGTGTTTTTCATGTTGACGTTTCCATTTTTTCCAAACTTTTTCAGCTTTTTTGGAGAAAACCACTTTGTCATTTTCGATGGTGTAATCCAGAATCAACAAAGGAGCTTCAATGAGATCGTATGAGCCACTCATCGAAGGGGTATGAAAAGGGAGTCGATAGTCATAAAAGTTTTGTAAGGTATCTTGGTTTAGGATTAGGTACACGTCACCCGACATATCATACCCAAAAATCGGATAGTTTTGAAAATAGGAATCACCTAATGGTTGAACATCCATAAGTTCCAATTCGTTTTGAATATAGTTCGCTGCGATGAGATCCCCCTGATAGGGAGTTCCTCTTCCAAACATTTCGGGAGCAGAAAGTTCGCATATTATCCTTTTCAGAAACAGAGAATCCTGAGCTACAGTAAGATAAAAGTGCCCTTGAAAAAGCAGAATAAACAATAATGTAACGAAACTTTTTAAACTTAAGCGATTGTAAACAGGAACCATAACGGAGATTTATAAACGATGAAACATGATCGACTTCACGGTTAAAAAAATGATTTTAAAATACTCTTTAACTGTTTGATTTTTAATATATTTATAATTCAATTCAATTTTTTCAGGCATAATTTGACGGATATAAGTAAGCTCCGGTTGATCTGATTTAGAAAGGATCTCATTTTCATCGATATAGCTCAATGAAGCATAGTCTGTAATACCTGGTCTGACAGAGAGAATCTGTTTTTGTTGTTCTGTGTAGAGATCCACATATTTTCTTACTTCCGGGCGGGGACCAACCAGGCTCATCTGGCCCAGTAATACATTCAGCAGTTGAGGAAGTTCATCCAGTTTATATTTTCTGAGAAAAAATCCGATAGGAGTCACTCTGGGATCCTTATCGCCAACAGTAAGAAGCCCTTTCTGATCTGCTCCAACCCGCATGGTTCTGAATTTCAGAAGATAGAAATCCCGGTTGTTTTTGCCGACGCGTAATTGTTTATAGAATGCTCCCCCTTTAGAACCCAGAACAATCAGAAGAGCGATCAAAAGGAAAAAGGGTAAGAAACAGATGAGCGCTAAAGTTGCAAAAAGGAAATCAAAAAAACGAATCAGCATATAAAAAGAGGTTTATTTAAAATATCTCCAGTCATCTTCAGCACTACTACCCCAATAATCTTCCAGATCTCTTTCATCAAAGTTATAAATGGGCGTATTTCGAGTAGAGAGTTTGATTTTCCAGAATGGATCCTGAATTTCTCCTCTCATATCCGAGTGTAAAAGTTCATAGTTTTTAGAAACTAAATCGACATTATAGAAGATAAATTTGATATTTGACTGATCTTGAATTTGGTAGTAATGCCATATTTCATAAGGATAAGAATGGGAATCATAAGGGGAATCATAGGTTGTATTTGGAGGACCATATTGCAGATAAACCCGACCTCTATCGGTTGAGTATCCTTTGATAAAAGAGCTGCCATAAAGAGTGTTTACCATTTTCACTTTGGCATTATAGCTGTTCCACTCCTGTTCAGGATTGGTTGGAGCTCTTTTAATCCAGAAGCCATAGAAGAACTTTTTCAGATTTTCAATCTTGGCAGTGTTGATATTATTTCTGATAAACTGTTTCTCACTCACGCTGGCAATAGGGATTAAACAGGCTACATGATCTTTGAGGATATTTAAGTCTGTAAATTGATCAATAAAGGTTCCTTCATAAGCAATATTCTCATACGTTTCAACAGGTAAAATAAAATCAGGATTATAGCGGTAGAAACTTTTCTTTGTGATAGTCAACAAAGTGGAATCGCTACTAAACACTTCTACAACAAGATTATAGTTTCCTGTAGGGAGTTTATCTACGCCCAATTGATTGATATACACTTTTGCATCACCGGTACCCAAATTTTTAATTTGCATGGATTCAGGGAAAAAAAGATTTGACTGATCTGTTTCCACATAGGATCTGACAAACATATACTTTTCATTTCCGAGTATTTTAGCAGAGTTGTATATCTCCATGGCATAAAAGATCACTTTAGTTTGTTCATTGACGTATGAGGCATAAAGTGGATCTGTTTTAAACCCATATTTATCAAACAATGGGTCGGGTTTTTCGATTTTATTTAAATTTTTATAAAGGGAGATTGCAGAAGTAGACACAAACTGATCTCCAAAATGTAGTTCTATCATATCGATATACACCACGTTCGTATCGGGAGAATTCAAATCTTTAAGAGAGAAATGGAGAAAATACTTTCCAGCAGGTACTTCCACGTTTTTAACATCATAGATATCATCCTTGATCAGGTTTGTAGTATCATCAAGATTAACACTTCCCAAAATATAATCAAAACGCTGGACTCTCTCTTCGTTTTCCTGTTTCAGGATATCAACCGTGATCCTAACATCTGCAGAATATTTATTCATATCATTTTTAGCATAGTGTACTGAATTTCCTTTGATCAGAAAAGTAAATTCGATGTAAGGGTTTAATTCGGCGGTACAATAGGGACGGTAGCTCAACAGAGCACTCAACTTTTGAGCAGATAAAGAGCTCATCATCAGTACCATCATGAAGAGAATGTAAAAACGTTTCATGGTTTAAGGTTTTTTAAAATGAATAACCAGTGATCCAAGACAGGGCAGATCAGGAGAAAAAATCTATAATATTATGATTTTCAATATGTCGTTCATAGAGACTCTTTGTTGTTGCATAGAATCTCTTTCTCTAATGGTAACCGTATTATCTTCCATAGTTTGGTTATCCACGGTAATACAATACGGAGTTCCAATAGCATCCTGGCGGCGATATCTTCTTCCAATGGCATCTTTTTCATCGTACTGGCACATCATTTTAAACTTGAGAAGATCCATAATCTCTCTGGCTTTTTCAGGAAGGCCATCTTTTTTCACTAAAGGAAGAATGGCCACTTTATAAGGAGCCAAAACAGGGGGTAGTTTCAACACTGTTCTTTGTGAACCATCGGGAAGCGTTTCTTCAGTATAAGAATTACCTAGAACAGCTAAAAACATCCGATCCACACCAATCGAAGTTTCCACTACGTAAGGCACATAACTCTCATTGGTTTCAGGATCAAAATAGCGTAATTTCTTACCTGAAAATTTCTCATGTTGAGACAAGTCGAAGTCAGTTCTGGAATGAATTCCCTCCAGTTCTTTAAAACCAAAGGGGAAGTTAAACTCGATATCGGTTGCAGCATTCGCGTAATGAGCTAATTTATCATGATCATGAAACCGGTAATTCGCCGGGTCTATCCCTAAAGATTTGTGCCAGTTGATCCGCTCTTTTTTCCAATACTCGAACCATTTCAATTCCTCACCAGGGCGAACGAAAAACTGCATTTCCATTTGTTCAAACTCTCTCATTC
>JAEWUL010000230.1 GCA_023459435.1 Bacteroidota bacterium | reverse complement strand
CCTGCATGAAACCCCTCAGGAATCTGTAGCTGAATCACTCTTTCATAAGAATTGGCAAACTCTTTTTCTATTGGTAAGAATCTAGGTTGATCTGATGGTAATCGATCTTGTTCCCCAATCATTTTCCCAATACAAATCTCCAATACAGATCCATTTTTCTGGATCCATTCTGTGTTGGTAATATTCCCCTTTAAGATAAGTGGTTTTATTCCAATATCTTTAGAATCAATATGGATAAACTTTTCATCTGTGATAAAGGTGCTTTCTGAATTTAATGTTAGAAAAAGTTCTATCATTTGTTCCCGGTCCTCCACTTCAAAAGAGTTGAAATTAGCTTGAATATAATGGACATGATAACTTCCTAGTTTTCTTTCAATACTACCTACCAATGCAGGAGTATTCGGATCCATTTGTAAAGTAAGATTTAGCTGATCCATTCCGGATTCATCCAGCCCCTGCGGAATATCTACAAATTTATGGATATAAAGCTGTTTATCTTGAAATTGTATCTTTTCTATATAAATAGCCCTATTTCCAGTAAGATTGTATGGAATCAGACCATTTCTGTAAGAATAATGTGAAGGAGAGATGTAATAGTTTGCTTTTGGAAAATGAAATAAATAATTTTTATAAAAATTGGTTCCATTAAAGGATGGATCAAACACTTTTTTTGTTTTATCAGATGTAATAACCATGTTATAATCCAATTTAAAGTGATCAAAAACAAATGTATATAACCGAACCATTTGAAGTGCTCCCATATCAATTCCGCCCAGATTCTCTTTCATAAAGTTCTCAATGGTTTTGATCTTCTCAAGTTCATCTGCATTTCTAGGAAACTTGATCTCTTTAATAAAACTATTTTGGAGTATCTTGATTTGTGTTTTGTCTTTTAATTGAATACGATCCCCAAAACTATTCACAAAATCTTTGGTTGCATTCATTCTTAATCTGCTTGAAGCATAATTATAAGCGATTGTATACTCAACTCTAAAAAGATTTTTTTCATAAAAAGAAACAGGAACCTTTTTACAAGCCGGCATATAATCGATATGAATGTTTGTGTACCTGGTTCTATTTTTTTCTATAACAGTATCAATGATTGGATATTCTCCATTATAAAGCTGAACCAAAGGTTTTAAATGGCTGGGCATGATCAAAGTATAATCTAAATTTTTAATCGGGTAGGAGTGCTGCAAATAAGTAAAATCCTGATCAATGATATAGGGTCTTTTTTTAATGAATAATATTTCGATCAGATCACCAATAGTAAGATCTGGAATTTTTAATTCTAATGCAGACCTTGCAAACTCTTCACCGGTTGGTTTCGTTTTTACAATATCTTTTTGAGTATAATTTGCAATAATATTCCCATTTCTGATTACCCTTACCTGAACTTTTGTAAATTGCTCCCAATCATTCTCACTGATAGTGATTTTTTTAAATTCCTGAACATTTTTTTGATCATATATTTTGAAAGTTTTGTATTCCATTTCCCATAGATCGATATCTTGTTGTTCATTCGTCACATATTCGTATGCATATTTAAAAATAGGACAAAAAACACCCTCTTTACCAAAAATGGAGTCCTCCTCTACACTCACTTCCGGAATTACGTCTAATTGAAATGTTCTAACATCTAATCCAATTTGGCCAAAAGAAATATGGGAAAGGATTAAAAAAATGATTAATGTGATGAGTCTGATTTTCATATATCTATTTTTGAGTTAAGATGTTACCATAATAAAATTCTATCTCTTTTGTAAGTACACCCGTTGAATCATAGTATTTAAAAATACCATGAGGGAGGTGATTGTAAAAAGTTCCTTCCATTTCAAGATTTCCATTCTCAAAATACATTTGATAAGGGCCATGTAGTAAATCATAATTAAAATGTTCCTTCGCACGTATTTTCCCGTTTTCATAATAATAAATGGATTTCCCATGCATCAGATTATCCTTCATTTCACTTTCAAAGAAAATTTTTCCATTTGGATAATAACTGACCTCTTTGCCGTTTCTTTCCCCATTTTTTAATGAAAATGAACCAGATAATTGTAGATTGGGATAAAAGGCAACAATGTTTGTGGAATCTTTTGTAACGAGTATCCAATCTGACATTTTTTGGTTTTTTTTCAAAAAGGAGTATTGTGCGATATCATCATTGATGTATTTTAAACGGTACATCAATGTTTTTCCATCAGCAGCATAATATTCTGAAATCCCATTTCTACTATTTTCCAGATAATGATGCTCAGCAGAAATCTTTTGATCGGAATATATCTTTCTGACTCCTTCAAGAGATCCCAGTTCATATTGTTCCGTTGAATGAATAATTTTATTATGACTGTATGAATGCACTACACCATGAAATTGATTAAGAATGGTGTTCCCTTTATTCAATATGGTTTGGAATCCATGATCAAAAAATTGATATGGCCCGTGATGTAATCCACTTATATAGTAATCCACTCCGATACGCTCTCCTTGAATATTATATTCTACCATAGAATCACAATAATGGTTGGCAATGATACGTCCTTCTGATTTCACATTGCCGTTTAAAAAGTACTGACGAAAAATTCCATTTCCCTCTTCAAAATGATCCGTTTTCATTACTTTGTTCTGGTGATCAAAAGTGTTAACAGTTTGTAAAAGACCGTTTTGATAATTCATCTCGTTTTTTATATTGCCATCAGGATAGTAGCTTCTGGTTTGAGAAATGAAACCATTTTGATAGGTTTCTATACTTTCAATAGCTCCATTGATATCATAATAGTACCATATTCCTATTTGTTTTCCGTTTTGATAAAGGCCTTCTTTCTGAATGGAATCATTGGCAAAGTATTGGATAAACAATCCATCTTCAATATCATTTTTATAGGTGGTGATACTTTTTATTTTTCCATTTTTGTAATATTCGGTTTCAATACCATTTTTAATATCTTTGGTATAAGGAGTTGTTTTTTGAATTACTCCCGTGGGATAATATTGCGTTGAGATTCCTGTTAAGTCACCATTTTGTTCATAAATATTTGACTGAAATAAAATTCCACTTTCGTTATAAACATCCACTTGAAAAACACCCTCATTTTCCTGAATGATCTCTCTGGTTTCATGGTTTGGAAGGAACGTCTTTACTTCCTTTAATTGTCCGTTAGTGTATTGAAAAAGGGCGCATAAAAACCCTGAAGGAGTATAAAGCTTATGATCTCCGTTTAGCTGACCGGATACAAATGAGAACTCTTCTGAAATGGTCCCGTTTTTATAATAGAGTGTCCAGAAGCCATCCTCCTCGCCAATTTCATTGTATGAGCCAATATATTCAATTTTTCCATTTGGATAGTACGATTTTACGGTTCCAAACATCATATTTGAGATCATTGAACCTTCCATTTTTAAAGTACCATCAGGATAATATTTTTTAACTTCAGAAGGATCATCTTTATAATGATATTCGGCAGATTTTATTCCATTAGGATAATACTCTTCAAAAATACCATTAGGGTTCCCCTCTTTATAAAATTCTAATGCAGAAAGTTGTCCATGAAAATCGTAAATCTTTGATGTACCATCCAGGTAATCATTACGATACTCTTTTTCTTCCAACAATACTCCCGAGCGGGAATACTCTTTTCTGATTCCATGGATTTGATTTTGAATAAATGGTACTACCAAGCTTGTTTTTTTAGAATCACAAAAAGTAGGGAAATAGGCTTTGGCAGTCCCATTAATAGAGTCATTTATGTAAGGAATAACCTGAGTTTCATATCCTTTTTCATAAAAACGACAAATCCCATTCTTTTTAGTATCTTTTAATTCTAAAATTGAGGTTATCGATCCATTTTCATCAATAACGGTCCATTGCCCCTGAAACAATTTATCTCCGTTTTTATTTTTTGTAGTATATCCACCCAATGATTCAATTTGATCTTCCTCATTGTATTCAAATTCCATTTTAGGTGTACCTGTATTTTCTATGCCTATACCATATTTTATTTGTTCCTGGAGCATTGTAAATCCATTTGCTTTTAGCTTGTTGATCTTTTTTTCCATTTTTTTTGCTTTTTCCAAAACCTTATTTTCATTAATGTTGGTTCCGGAAAGAAGATAGTATGAGTATGTATTAAATTGATCATTTCCCATTATGGATTTAAAAAATGGAATGTACACATAATCCAACACATTTTTTGAACCGTTTGAATGGGGTAGGTTCTCAAAAACAAACTGGGTTTGTCTTACAATGATATGATCAATCTCTGATTTCAACTTAAATTTTTTGGTGATGGGATAATTGTTACAAACCAGTTCATCTATTAGGGTAAACCTATGATCAATAAACAGAGTGTCTTTTGAATTGTTTTTTGTAATAGAAAGATTATCAGATACTTCATGAAAGTTAACCAGAAGCTCATTTAAAGTTTGTAAAGCTTCAATCGCTTGATCGGACTTTGGGTTTAAAAAAACAGTATAGTTGAAAGCCA
>JAEWUL010000229.1 GCA_023459435.1 Bacteroidota bacterium | reverse complement strand
AATTTAAAAAAAGCAATTTTGAATGACAAATAAAGAGATTCTTTTTGAGTTAGAGAAATTAGCTTCCCAATTTCGAATAAATTGTGGATTTTCATCATCAGATCCTATCAGATGGAAAAGTATTTTGCAAAAAAATAAAATTTTAACGATTTACAAACCTCTATCAAATGAAGTTTCTGGTGCTTCTGTAAAAATTCCTAATGGATCTGATTTTGAAAGATATATGCTCATAAACAGCAATCATTCTATTGGAAGACAACATTTTACGATTTGCCATGAGTTGTATCATCTCATGATTCAAAAAGGGTTTTCAGGTAGTAAAACATGTTTGACTTCAATTAATAAAAAAAGTGACCCGAATGAATATTATGCAGATGTTTTTGCATCATTTTTATTACTTCCTGAAACAGGAGTTAAAATGTTAATTCATCCGAAAGAGTATAAGATTGACTCAATTTCTCTTCAGACAATTCTTGAAATTGAGCATTATTTTTCAGCATCTCGTAAAGCAGTTTTGTATAGACTGAAAAACATGAATATAATAAGTGATAAAAATATTGAGATCTATTCTTTAAATCCTAAAAAAGATGCATTAAAATTAGGGTATAGTACAAAATTATATGAAAAAGGAAACGAAAATGATATCATAGGGGATTATGGAGCAGTGGCATACTCAGCATGGGAAAAGGGAATTATTTCAGAAAGTGTATATTATAATTTTTTAAGTGATATTGGTATTGATTTAAATAACATTAATAATGATACTGATGGAAGCGATTATTAATGAAGTATTGATTGATGCCGATGTTATTTTCCATTTATTAGTTACTGATTCATTTAGTAAGATTTCTGAAATTTTACATCCTTATAAATGTATAGTTATTGATCTCGTGTACGAAGAAGTTTGTAGAAAACCTTTGTGTAAATCTCTTCTTGATACACATATTAAGTCTAAGAATATTTTTATCGAATATTTTGACGATAATGATGTTGACATCAAAAAAGAATATGCATTTTTAAAACGAAAACCTCTTTTAGGACAAGGTGAAATTGCATGTATGGCATGTGCAAAATTTAAAGGAAACACCATTGCAAGTAGTAATTTTCGCGACACAAAACAATATTGTATAGAGCATAAAATTCCATTAATTGGAACATTAGACATTTTGTATATTTCATTACATAAGAATATCTTTTCAATAGATCAATGTGATGAAATTATTCGTAATGCAATTCAGTATAACAAAGCTATATTTCCAGAATCAGTTATGAAATCTAAACAAATAAGCTACTATGAACCTGATGAATTTTCTTTAAAATCTATTAGGTTGTTTATTTAATTTCAAGTATCCTTATTAATGAATTAATTTCTTTGCGACCTTTGCGAAAGTTCTTTGCGTTCTTTGAGAGAATTAATTTAATTTTTTCAAAAAAGAAATGATCACAGTGTACCTCAGTGTTAAAAGGTGTTCCATAGTGTTATGAAATGTAAAAATTTATGAAACATTAATCTGTGTACATCTGTTTTATCTGTGTCATCAGTGTGCTATTAAGGATCTTTCCCATTGCCCTGCACTAAAGTACAGGGCAATTGATCAGGGCAATCGAATAGAACAATTACATTGGAAAAAGTTTTAAGCTAAAAAAAACTAAAACCTAAAACCTTATAAGTAATAGCTTTTTACAAATTTTTCAAAATAAAATCAGTCAACTTGGTATACAAATGCAACCTGGTGTTGCCCCCCATGATGAAGTGGTTTTTGTTGGGGTAGAAGAATTGTTCATACTGAAATCCTGCTTCGTTTAGGGCAGTTACCAGTTCCATCGCATTTTGAAAATGGACGTTATCATCAGCTGTTCCATGAACCAATAAATACTTTCCGGAGGCTTTGTCTGCGAAGAATATCGGTGAGTTTTCATCATACCCGGATGGATTTTGAGCAGGAGTAGTCAAAAAACGTTCAGTATAAATATTGTCGTAATAGCGCCAGTTGGTCACAGGTGCTACGGCCATAACCGCTTTGAAGATCCCCTCCCCTTTCATCATCGACAAAGTTGAAAGATATCCTCCGAAACTCCATCCCCAGATCCCAATTCTTTGTGGATCAACGTAAGGCAGTGTTTGCAAGTATTTTGCTGTATTAATTTGATCTTCCGACTCCATTTTCCCCATATTCCGGTACACTTGCTTTTTGAAATCTGCACCGCGGGCTGCTGTACCTCTTCCATCCACACAAACCACGATATACCCTTTTTGAGCCAACATCTGGTACCACAAATCATCATTCATCCGGCGCATTCCGTTCATCACCTCTTGAGAACCGGGACCACCGTAACAATAGATCAATACAGGATGTTTTTCATTGGGATTAAAATTGGCCGGTTTGAGCATCCAGCCATACAAAGTGACATTATCTTTGGTAACGAAGCTGATCATCTCTTTTTTGGAGAAATTGTATTCCACCATTTTCTTTCTAAGGTTGGCATTATCCGACAAAACGCGCAATTGTTTCCCTTTTTTGTCATAAATAGCGTGAACCGGTGGGGTGTTCATGTCAGAACTTGACAATTTGTAATAACTTCCGGTAGTGCTGAATTCAGCGGTTGACCAGCCATTACCTGAAGACAAGAGTTGTTTTTTCTTGCCATCGAAGCTTATCATGTAAAGGTCACGGTTGTAGATTCCTGATTCATTGGATAAGTAATAGATTTTCTTAT
>JAEWUL010000228.1 GCA_023459435.1 Bacteroidota bacterium | reverse complement strand
GGTATACCTGATCCCCCGTAGAGAAAAGAAACAATTGCTCATTTACTCTTTTGTATGGGCAACTGTAGGGAATATCCTGGGATTGTTGGTGTTAGATGCACTCTCATTAGTTCCACAGGACTATTTTTATTTGTTAATGTTCACTTCAATTGTTTTTTCTTATAATTCTTTTAATCTAACTGTTCTACAGGCTTTTGAGAGAATTAAAATCTTTAATGTTTTCCAGGTTTCACAATCGTTGTTGTTGATCTTATTTGTTTTAATAGGGTTGCTTTGGGATCGCTATTCAGACAATTATATATTTGAAGTGAAACACTACTTTTATGCCTTTTTATCATCGTACCTTATCACATTCCTGATCTCCGCTGCTTATGTCATTCGCTTACTCTATCAACAATCTCAACAGAATCTAAAAGCACTGGAATTTGAATCCAAAACATGGATCAACCAATTGAAAGAGATGCTTTCTTTGGGAGCATGGGTTCAAATTGCCAATTTAGCCCAGTTATTAAATTATCGCTTGAGTTACTACTTTATTGAATGGTTTGTGGGTAGAAAACCGCTGGGAATTTATGATATGGGAACTAAGATTTCAGAAGCGATCTGGGTATTTCCCAAAAGTTTGTGCTTGGTACAATATGCCAGACTATCCAACAATACAGATGTAGAGTATGCTAAAAAAATTACATTGATTTTTGCCAAGATAGCATCATTTTTCACTTTATTGGTATTAATCGTCCTTTTAGTACTACCCACATCGTTTTATACGATGATTTTTGGAATGGAATTTGCGGATGTCAAAACGATCTTGCTGGCTTTAGCACCCGGGATCTTTTTGTTATCCATATTAACCGTTTTTTCACACCATTTAGCTGCAAAAGGGGCTTATTGGAAGAATGCTGTTTCATCTTTGACAGGATTGATCATCACCGTTATAGGAGGTTACTTTTTGATCCCAATTGCCGCTCAATCAGGTTTTTTGAATGCACTTTTTATTGCAGGTATCATCACAAGTGTTTCCTATTTGACCAGTTTTCTGATCACCATCTATTTTTTCCATATAGATTCTCAGTTAAAAATACACGATTTTCTGATTTCTGAAGAGGAGCTTTTGTTGTTGAAAAGTGAGCTAAAAAAAATTTTTAAACGGAATCCAAATCCTTGATAACTATGTATATCCTTCATCTTCCATCCTGGTTTCCTGAAGCTCAAAAGCCGTATACCGGCAATTTTATTGAGAAACACATAGAAGCCATAGCTGCTCAGGTGAGTTCCATAACTTTAAGGGTTGTAAAAACAGATGATCTAAAACAGAAGTTCACAGATCAACTGGTTTCCCCGGATAACAGGGTGATCACCTTTTATGTTTTACAGAAAAAAGGGTTTCTGAACAAGGTTTATCATAAACTATTCATACTTTTTTTATATCAAAAGGGGATCCGGTATATGGAAGAAAAGTATGGTATTCCAGCACTTATCCATCTCCATGTTTCTCTTCCACTTGGAAATTTAGCTCTTCGTTTAAAAAAAAGATGGAAAATACCTTTGCTTTTATCGGAACACTGGAGTGTATATCATCCTGAAAACTGGGGTGCTCTTCCTCTAAAGCGACAAAGAGAAGTGCTTCACATTCTAAAGAATGTTGATGCCCTTACTTCTGTTTCAACCCATCTCCTACAAGCTATTAAAAAGATTTACCCGATTAAGAATGGTTTTGTGGTATCCAATGTGGTTAAAACAGACCTTTTTAAACCTGTTGAACATCAAAATCAAACCATTAGAATTTTACATGTATCGACATTAGATCCAAAGGCCAAAAATGTAACAGGGATTTTGGAAGTGATCACCAAACTAAAAGAGATCCGGGCAGATTTTGTGCTGGATGTGATTAGTGAGTTTGAGAGTCAAGAGGCTATACAATATGTTCGGGATTATCAATTGGAAAAGTGGGTACGTTTTTTAGGAAGTATGAGTGAAGATCAGGTTGCCAGAGAGATGGGAAAGAGTGATTTTTTCTTACTCTTCTCCAATTATGAAAATCAACCATGTGTAATTTTGGAGTCTTTTTCATGTGGAATTCCAGTGATAGCTACTTCTGTTGGTGGTATCCCTGACATTGTAAATACGGAAAGGGGAATTTTGGTGGAGAAAAAAGATCAGCAAGCATTATTACAGGCTATTTTACAGATGTTTGATACGTATTCCACTTACGATAAAATAAATATTCGCGACTACGCCGTCAACAATTTCTCCCCATCCCAAATAGGAAAAGCGTTTCATCACATTTACAAGATGTTGCTGGAGCATTGAATGCGTAAGCAAAGGGTTCAATCAGTACATTAGTACATTCGCATATTAGCTTATTTTTTCGTATCTTTGCCATCTTAATAAATCATGTAAATGAAAAGAGCAGACTACGTATTTGAAACAAGTTGGGAGATTTGTAATAAAGTTGGAGGAATTCATACCGTCATTTCCACAAAGGCACAAACAGCCGTTCATCAATATCAAGACCATTATATTTGTATAGGTCCTGATCTGCCTAAAGAAAAAGAATCCGAATTTATAGAAGATTTTATCTTGTATAAAAAATGGAAAGACTTAGCAGCATCAGAAGGATTGAAAATTAGAGTTGGACGCTGGAAAATCAATGGAAACCCATTGGTTTTTTTGGTTGATTTCACTCCATTTTTTGCCAAAAAGGATGAGATTTTCACACAGTTTTGGTTGAACTACAAACTGGATTCGATATCAGGACAATGGGACTATATTGAACCGGCCCTTTTTGGATATACAGCGGGTAGAGTGATTGAAAGTTTTTACAATTATTATTGTCATTCAAACGATAAGATCATTGCTCATTTTCATGAATGGATGACCGGAACCGGCATCCTTCATCTCAAAGAGGCAACACCTCAGATCGCTACTGTTTTTACTACCCACGCTACTGCATTAGGGAGAGCTATTGCCGGAAATGGACTTCCTCTTTATGATCAAATGACGCAATACAAACCTTTGGAAACGGCCATCTCATTTCAGATTCAATCTAAATTCTCGCTGGAAAAATTATCAGCACAACATGCAGATATTTTTACAACGGTGAGTGAAATTACCAACAATGAATGTGTTGCTTTTTTTGAAAAACCGGTGGATGTACTTACAATCAATGGTTTTGAAAACCAAATGGTGCCAAAGGAAGCTCTTTATACTGAAAAAAGAAATAAGGCAAGAAAAAAATTGATTCAGATTGCGGAAGCATTGACACAGCAAAAGATTGCGGTTGATGCACTTCTGGTTATCAATAGTGGCCGCTATGAGTTTAAGAATAAAGGGATTGATCTTTTTATTGAAGCATTGGCGATGTTAAAGAATCAGCAGCTTTCCAGAGAGGTGGTTGCTTTTATTGCGGTACCTGCAGGGAATAGTGGTGCAAGGTATGATCTAATCCATAAAATCAATACCTCAGATGCTGTAGATGTTATAGCGAATATGAACGATTTTTCTACACATTTGCTGCATAATCCCAGTCAAGATCCCGTCATCAACCACTTGATGCAAAATGGGATTGATAATAGTGCACAATCGAAAATCAAAGTGGTTTTTGTTCCCGTTTATCTCGATGGAGATGATGGGGTTTTTGATTTAACCTATTATGACTTTTTGATTGGGTTTGATCTGTCTGTTTTCCCATCCTATTATGAACCGTGGGGGTATACGCCATTAGAGAGTGTTGCTTTTGGAATTCCTACGGTAACAACATCATTAGCAGGTTTTGGGGCCTGGGTTTTATCCCAATTCGGGCAACAAAAAAGTGCGGTTGTTATCGAAAGAAACGATACCAATAATGCAGATGTTGTTGTTCAAATTGCTGAAAATATCAAATATTTTACGACTATTTCAGAGGAAGAGAAAGAGATTTTGGATTCTAAAGCAACTCAGATTTCTCAAAAAGCTCTTTGGGAAAACCTCTATGATCACTATTTGGAAACCTATTCCAAAGCGCTAAAAAAGAGTGAATTAAGGTATGATCTTTACAAGAATAAAGTCTCTAGAATCAGCTTTTTTGTAGATAAATTACCTAAAAATGAACCCAATTGGGTACATCTGTCAGTGAAATCGAATCTTACGGCTGAATTAAACAAGCTGGACGAGATCGCACAAAATTTATGGTGGAGCTGGTCTTATGAAGCCAGAGAACTGTTTGAAGAGATTGCAGGAAAAGAGTTGTGGCATCAATTGAATGAGAACCCTACTCATGTTCTTCAAATGTTATCATACGAAACCATAAGAACTTTTTCAAAAGATAAAAAGTTTATAGCAAAGTTGAACCAGGTGTATCAGGATTTTCAGAACTATTTAAACACTCCAAGAA
>JAEWUL010000227.1 GCA_023459435.1 Bacteroidota bacterium | reverse complement strand
CAATGCACGCTATGTCCACTTTTTTGTCGTGGATAGAGCCCATTTTACAGTATTTATGGCATTTTTTGCATTCTGTACACCCGTCTAAAACGATCTTGTTGGCAAAAGGTAACTTTGTCGTTAAATTTAGAATCATCCCAACCGGACAAATAGCTCTGCAGAATGGCCTGTAAACCAGTAATGAAGAGATCACTAATAGTCCAACAAGGGTGTAAGCCAACCATCCGGTGGCGCTGAGGGTGAATATTTTTATAAAAGGATCATACGTGCACACTATATTGATTTGGGCAACTAAAATCCAGATCCCCAATGCTAAAAATGTGGCTCTTTGTATGATGTGAAGTGCTTTTTGAGCATTTTTACTCCTTAAAAGTTGTAGCCTTGGATTTCTAAACAGAAACTCTTGTAACGCTCCAAAATGACACAACCAGCCACACCATATTTTCCCAAATATTATGGTCATGAAGATCAAAATAAGCAAAAGAGTAGGGTAGACCCATAATGTGGTATTTCCGCTTATGAAGAGTAGTAAATCGTTAAACATCACTAAAATACATGGACAACCTCCCAGTATAAATCCAAATAGATCAATGAACCTAAAAGAATTGGGTACCGGAAGTAATGGATCCATTTGGTCTGATAAAAAATACTGATCAGTCCCAAAAGTATAAAAAGGATCGCAAATCTGATAAAAGTGGGGTAGTATTTGGTAATATCCATTTTTTTCAAACCCTGCTCTGTTGGATTAACCCCATGGTGTGTTGTTGAATCTGAAAATTCTTCAAATTCTGTGTCGGAAACATCCAGAAACTCATCTTCTGTAACCTCTGTGAATTCACCATTCGAAACAGAAACATCCATAAATTCATCACTGGAAGGTTCTTTAAAATCATCAGAGCCAGTTGATTTTGGGATCGATTCTGAACTCCCTTTGCCTGAACAGTTTTCTCTGGAAGGACAAGCACCACAGGAGATCTCCTCACAGGAAAAGGTGTTGCTGTCAACCAGGTCTGTAGCGTCAATCTTATTTTCTATTGTTTTTTGGGGATGAGAGATTTGATACTGTTTAATGGAGAAAAACAGAAGCGCAAAAGCGAAAAAAGCGACAATCCCCCATTGTATAAATTTTCTGATCATTTTTGATTTTTTAAAAAATAGATTGCAAAAGTACTGCTTTTTCACAAATCGGAACTTTCATCCGGAAACGATTTTCCAATATTGAGCAACATGCCAATTGCAGCACCTGATACAACAAGGGCTACACCACCACGACTGATGAATGGTAAAGTTTGTCCGGTAGCGGGGATGAGGCTGGAGTTGACTCCAATATGGATCAGTGCTTGAGCACAGAACCAAAATCCGATACCAAAAGCGAGCAGTGTCCCAAAAGCGCCCTCTGAGTTCCGGGCAATCCGCATCGCCTGGTAAAGCAAAGCCAGGTATAAAAACAAGACAAATAGACCTATTAAAATGCCAAACTCTTCAACCAGTACAGAGAAAATATAATCGTTATCCTTCTCCGGCAATGATACTTTAACAACACCTTGACCAACACTATTAGGGAGCCATCCGGAGCTTTCCATGGCTGCTTTGGAGAGGATCACCTGTTTGGCATAATCTTCGGGAACATCCTTGGCACTTCCGGTAGCCCATAAAGTGATTCTGTTTTTCAGAGTCTTGGTTCTACCTCCTCCTGCTACAATCAATAGGGAAGCGGCCAGAATCAAAATTCCGGTGAAGTATAAGAGGTATCTGATTTTTACTTTAGCAATAAACAATACCACCATACAGGTGGCAAACAAGATGATTGCCGTAGATTGATTGGCAAAAAAGACCCCACCACAAAAGATGGAGATGATTGAGAATAGATATATGATTTCATTTTGGGTGAGCTCCTGCTCTTTATTGATTCTCATTGCTAAATATTTAGCAATGTAAAAAACAACGAGAAAACCAATGATATAGAATGTCTGGAAATTGACACCAAAGAGGGTGATAGATCTATGATCTGAACCACCAAATAGAATGGTGGCAAATAATAACCCAGCAGCAACCAGCAAGCCAAGAGGTGCTAATCCTGATAGAGTTCTGTAGCTAATTCTGGAGAAAAGAAACATCATGCTAAAGCTCAACCCCATATAAATGAGGTGATTAAGCCATGCTCCGTTGGTTGTTAAGATTAAAAGTATCGAAAATAATGCCAGAAAAATGGTGATGACTACCACCACTTTACCGGTATAAAAATTGGTCTTCAAGCTATTCCCTATCATAACAGTTTATTTTACAATTGAGCCACCGCATCTTTGAAAAGATCACCCCGTTCTCTGTAGGTTCTGAACATGCCGCTACTAACAACCCCTGGAGAAAATAACACCACATCTCCTGATTTTCCGGAGTAAAATGCACTCCTGGTGGCTTCTTCCAGATTCATACTAAAGTGGACCTCTTTTTTTAAACCGACAAAGAAATCATAAATAGCAGTACTGTAAACACCTTGAATGACAATGGTTTTTACTTTTGAATGGATTAAATCGAGGAGCTCTTCTGAAATCTCATTCAAATCACTGATACTCATAATCCATATGGTAGGTTTATTCATACTTTCTAAGGCAAACCACACCGCATTTGCATTTGTGGAGCGGGAATCGTTGATAAAGTCTATCCCGTCGATTGTCTTAACAAATTCAAGTTTATGGGCAGAGTTCTCAAAGTCGCCTAAAGACTCCGCTAAACTTTCACTACGAATTTTGATCAGTTTGCTGTTTAATGTAGCAGCCATATCACCGGTGCCACCAAATTTATCCAATACCTGATAGATTGATTTTCTTTGAGTTGCCATTTTTATCTTACTTTTAAGGTTGCTAATGTGATGATTACTAATAATATGCCTATAATGATAAATCTTTGAACAATTTTTGCTTCATGGAATCCTTTTTTCTGGTAATGGTGATGGAGGGGTGCCATTAAAAAGATCCTTTTTCCTTCGCCATATTTTTTCTTAGTATACTTGAAATATCCCACCTGAAGAACCACTGAGAATGATTGTATCACAAAGATTCCGCAAAGGATGGGGATCAATAGTTCTTTACGAATGATAATGCATAAAACAGCAATAATTCCACCTAATGCCAAACTTCCGGTATCCCCCATGAAAACCTGTGCAGGATAACAGTTAAACCAGTAAAACCCAATACAGGCTCCCACTAAAGCAGCCGTGAAGATCACAATTTCACTGATGTTCGGAATATACATGATGTTGAGATAATCCGCAAAGATGGTATTCCCGGACACATAAGCCAGGAGTGCGATTCCAACAGCTATGATGGCACACGTTCCCGCAGCCAGTCCATCCAGTCCATCAGTAAGATTGGCTCCGTTTGACACACTGGTGATGATGAATATGATGATCGGAATCATGAATAAAAAAGTCCAGTTCCCATCCTTATCACCAAATAATCTGGAAAACCAGGCATAGTCAAACTCATTGTTTTTTACAAATGGGATTGTTGTTTTGGTAGACTGTTCTGCTTTGCTTAAACTGTAAGCATTGTTGTTTTCCAGTACATTTTCTATTGTAAAAGCACGATCTTTGTTAATCAGTACATTTTGAGGGGTGACTCTCTTTTCTTTGATGACCACATCAGGGTGGAAACATAAAACGATACCCACAATAAGGCCAAGAATAATCTGTCCAATTAGTTTCTTTTTCCCGGAGATCCCCTCTTTGTTTTTCTTGAATACTTTTACATAGTCATCCCAAAACCCTAATGCCCCAAGCCAGATCGTGGTGAAAATCATCAGGATGATATAGATGTTGTCTATTTTGCACAATAAAATAACCGGAACCAATATCGCTGCAATGATGATTAGACCACCCATTGTAGGGGTCCCTTTTTTTTCCATCTGACCGGTTAGACCCAGATCTCTGATGCTTTCACCAATCTGTTTTCGACGAAGTTTTTTGATGATAATTTTTCCAAAAATCATTGTGATCATCAATGAAAGGATGATAGCAGCAGCTGCTCTGAATGAGATGTAGTGAAACAACCCGGCTCCGGGGAAGTTAAACTGATCTAACCAATCAAATAAATAATACAACATAACCGATTATTTTAATTGTTAAAATTGTTTTTTAATTCTTCATAATCATCAAAATGGTGTTTTACCCCATTGATCTCCTGATACGTTTCGTGTCCTTTGCCTGCAATAAGCAAAACCCCTCCATCCTGAATCATTAGTGCACCTGTTTTGATTGCTTCTCTTCGGTTTTCAATCTGAAGAACATTTCTTTTAAATGCCACAGGTACGCCCGCTTCCATTTGTTTAAGGATCTCATAGGGATCTTCACTCCTGGGGTTATCAGATGTAAGGATCACTTTGTTACTATACTGACAGGCCGTTTCAGCCATGATAGGTCTTTTTAAGGCATCACGATCTCCACCACAACCAACAATGGTGATCACTTCCACGCTATTTTGTGTAATCTCTTTAATAGTGGATAACACATTTTTAAGGGCATCAGGAGTGTGTGCATAATCTACAATCCCTATTGTTCCCTTGTTGTTTTTTAATACCTGAAATCTCCCGGTTGCCCCCTCCAGTTTACTCATTTTGGGAAGCAACTCCTCGTCAGAAATGCCCAGTAGTTTAGCGATTCCATAAATAGCTAACAGGTTGTATGCATTGAATTTCCCACACAACCTGAAGTATACTTCAGTGTTGTTGAAGCTTACCTGTAACCCTTCAAAACTGTTGTCAATGATTCTTCCTTTAAAATCAGCTCCAGTCATCATACTATACGTATAAATAGTGCTTTTTGAATTTTGAACCATTACAAGACCATTTTTATCATCAATATTGGTTAAGGCAAAAGCATTTTTTGGAAGCTGATCAAATAACGTCTTTTTGGCAGCAATGTAGTTGGCAAACGTGTGATGAAAGTCGAGATGATCATGCGTAATATTACTAAAAACAGCACCGGTAAATTGGATTCCCTCAATCCGGTGTTGAACAATAGCGTGCGAACTCACTTCCATAAAACAGAACTCACAACCAGATAACACCATTTCATGTAATAAATGGTTCAATTGGATCGCATCAGGAGTGGTATGGGTTGAAGGAATGGTGCGTTCATTAATTTTGTTTACGATGGTTGATAGAAGCCCCGTTGGATATCCTAAGTCCATAAATAGTTGATGCAACAAAGTAACTGTTGTCGTTTTCCCATTTGTACCTGTTATTCCAATCAGTTTGATTTTTTTGGATGGATCATCATAGAATGTGCTAGCGATCAACCCTAAAGCAACCGCACTGTTTTCTACAACAACCCAGGTGATATCTCTGTAATAATTTTCAGGCAACACCTCACATACAATCGTAGTTGCTCCTCTTTCAATAGCAGAATCGATAAATTGGTGCCCATCCGATTGTGTCCCTTTTTGAGCAATATACATGGTACTACCTTTCGGTGAAAATGAAACTTTTCTGCTATCAAATTGAATATCAGCAATAACCAAATCTGCATTGCCCCATAATTGGTAATTTTTGATTCCGGAAAGAAGATTTTTTAGTGTATTCACGATTTTGATTTAATAAAGTTAATGGTTTGGAGAAGAGCGCATATGAACAACAACATGATAGGAGGTATTATCCTCCGGTCCTCAGCGTTAACTGAATATGGTTTTTACCTTTAAAAGTAACTTGTTTTACTACACCTTTCCCTTCAATATCCACCTTATACCCCAACTTAGTAAGTTCAAAAAGAGCTTGAGAAGCATTCATTCCAATTAAATGGGACATAATATTGGAAGCATTAATTGGATTCTCTTTCACTTTTGTCTGGAAAGGTGAAACTGGAGCTGTAGAGGGTTTTTGGTACTCTTTGAGGGTAGAGTAGTTTTCAATATTCATAATTTTTTGAGCAATATTTGCAAACACATCCACTGCTTCACCACTCATTTTGGCAATGTTGTATAAATACACGATTACGGTATATTTTGGATTATCAGCAGGGAAATATCCACAAAAGGAGGCACTGTTTCTTGATTTCAGATAGGAGTTTGTAGTAGGATCCCAAATGTCACGGGTACCTGTTTTTCCTGCAAATAAGGGAACATAATTGGCATATCTTCGTGCGGTTCCATGTTCACCGGTTACAACAGCCTGTAGATATTTTTTAGCTCTTCTTAATGTTTCCGGAGAACAGATTTGCTCCCGAATCACTTCCGTGTCAAATATTTGAACCACTCCATCATTACCGGAGATCGATTTTACAAACATGGGCCTTACCATTCTTCCGTTATTGGCAATGGCATTATAATAGGTTAAAGTTTGTAATGGGGCCATTTTAAATCCGGCTCCAAAGCAGGTGGAGTAGAAG
>JAEWUL010000226.1 GCA_023459435.1 Bacteroidota bacterium | reverse complement strand
TCCACAAAAACACTGCATGCGTTGATCTCATCAGAGAGTTCCATATCATCCAGGCGTCCCTCTTTTCTCTCATTTTTACCACAAATGGTTGCCATGTCCATTAATGTGATCGGTTTTCTGTTCCCATGTACGTTCTCACGCAAGGCAAGGTATTGTGTATAGGCTTCTTGTAACTGAGTCTCAAAAGCAGATGGTGTGAAAGTGATCTGTTCCAGTTCGGTTTCAAAAGTAGTATGTCTACAATGATCACTCCAATAGGTATCCAACACTTTGATTTCGGTTTCATATGGATCCCTTTTCTCTACATTTTTAAAATAGTCTTGTACAAATAGTATATCTTCAAGTGACATTGCCAAAGATAGTTCTTCTCTAAACTTCGACATATTATCCAAGTCATATCGTATAAATCCTTCAAATACAGGAATTTCAGAAATTTCTATTTTTTCAGAAGCATCCAGAACAGACATCTCTTTTTCCCGGGCTTCCACTTCATTGATACAATATTTTTTAATCCTAACCAGCTGATCTTTTGTAATTTGATCATCTAAAATGATTAGTTTAGCACTTTTGATTATGGATTGATTTTTAGGATCAATCAATGACAGACATTGCATAGCACTATCGGCACGTTGATCAAACTGACCAGGTAAAAATTCTATTGCAAAATAGTTCGATTGTGAAAGATCCATCTCTTCATACACATGATCCGTAACCGGTTCTGAAAAGATCGTGTTTTTTGCTTTTTCCAATGTTACGGCATCAATTTCAAACAGATCATAAAGATTGATCAATCTAAGGTGTTGTAAGTTTAAATGGAGGTTGTGATTGAGTTCATTTTTTAAAGCTTGTGCTTCAACTTGAAAATCAGATTTTTTTTCAACAAATAGTCGGATTTTATGATAATAAGTCATCGGATTAAATATTTGACAAAATTTATGAATCTATTGATAATAGGGCTATTAAAAAGCAAACTCCAGAATAGTAAATATTATAGCGATTGCAAAAGTAGCAGCAAGAATTCCCCTTCCGGTCAGGTCATATTTTAGTTTTAAAAGATAATATCTAAGAGAAAAAATATTGGGGATCATACTTAGTAAAATCAATTTGTTGTTGGTTATCATTTCGATAGGTCCTGTTCTCATTTCGATAAGATAAATAATAAGTTTTAATAGAGCAAACATGATGAATGGGAACAGAACTCCCATAACAACTCCCATAATCATGGAGTCTTTTCTTAATTTATCAATTATTCTTCCCATTTTTTCAATTCGTTTAAGTGATGATGTGCTGTCATATCAAATTGTACCGGTTGTACAGATACGTAGTTATTGGAAAGTGCCCATTCGCAACTATCGATACCATGATCTGTATTTACGAGTTCTCCAGACAACCAATAATAAGGCCTGCCGAAAGAGTCAATATGTTCCTCCAAATCTTCATTCCAGTATCCTTTGGTTTGTCTGGTGATTTTAATACCATTGATTTTTTCTGGAGGAATGTTTGGAATATTGACATTAAGACATGTATGAGCAGGCAGCCCATCTTCGAGTACTTTTTGTATCATTTTGTGGGCATAGGCTTTGGCTGCTGTGAAATCAGCCTGATGTGAGTAGTCTAATAAAGAGAACCCGATAGCAGGAATATTTTCGAAGCTTGCTTCAATAGCTGCAGCCATTGTCCCTGAATAGATCAGACTAACCGATGAATTGGATCCATGATTGATACCAGAAAGTACCAAATCGATCTTTCTGTTTCTTAAAATCACTTTTTGACCCAGTTTTACACAATCAACAGGTGTACCGTTTGTTCTGTAATGTTTTACGCCGTTTTCAGTTTTGTATTGTTTGATACGAAGAGGAACATTCATCGTAATAGCGTGTGCCATTCCTGATCTGGGGCCATCGGGTGTAATCACGATCACTTCACCATATTGTGAAGCAACTTCAGCGAGTGCAGCTACCCCTTTTGCCTCATGTCCATCATCGTTAGTAACCAGTATGAGGGGTTTGTTTTTTGTCATATTTATTTTCTAATTATTTTATATTGAGCGATTGTAGCGTTGTTTTCTAAAATGTATACTATATATACACCGGAAGCAAAATCGGTAAAATCGATTGTAATTTTGTTTTCGGTTACATTTTGTGTTTTAATCCGTTTCCCATAGATATCATAAACTTGTACTGTTGCGTTCTCTTGAGTAACTTTTTCGGGCAATGTAAAATAACAGATCCCTTCTGTTGGATTCGGATACCCCATAAAGTCTGTCACTTGAGGATCTTCTATTCCGGTTGTTTGTGCTCCCGCGATACCTATCTCGTACACTCTTTCATGAATATAAGCCCCAGTTATATAGGTCAACTTAATCAGATCAATGCGTGGTGTACTTACAGAACCTTTAACAGTAGCTAAAAAGTCTGCTTGAACAATTGCAGATGGATTTAAGGTATTAACCGGTACAACATCTCTGTTAAAATTAAGATATCCTCGTAAACTTTCAATTTTGGAATACCCGGAAACAGCTGTTCCATCTCCGATATTTTCTATTGGAATAGAGATAGTTGCCATTTCACCATAATCTAAAATATTATTGTGATTTCCCATAGCCTGATCATTGATAACAACATTTCCGGATGAGGGACGCGGTGCCAATACATGTTCTTCAAAGTCATAAACTCTGGTTGTAAAATCATCGGTAATCACAACTGTGAATGAAGCAGTATGCCCAAAAGGAACATTATTGGCGAATTTAACCTGAAATCCGTTTTCAAATTGATGGGTAGATCCAGACTCTATGAGGTTTGTTTGTGCAACTGAATCCATAAGAGATACATAAGGATCAGATGTTCTTAATTTACATACAATATTATTGGATGGGAGTGTTCCAATATTTTCTAAACTAAAACTAATTTTTTGATTTTTACCTGTTTCAGGCAATTCCAAAGTTGTTCCTTGTTGGTTTCTAAACTGATGAGATGAAAAAATCAAATAGGGTTCATTCAGAATGGTTACAGCAAAAGCACCCATATAAGGATTATGGTTAAATTTTGTTAAAACAACAGATACAGTATCCCCATCTGTTAAGGTATTGGGAAGGGAAATTACAGCTGTTCCATTGCTGATCACTCCTTGTCCAATGATTGTATTGTTATAGCTGAGTGTAACTTTTGAACCATCAATAGGGGAAGTGATGGTAAAATTAGCAGATCCAACACCCACCTGATTAAGGTGAGAAGCTGTTATGGTTGTACCGGTTGTAGTACGAACCATCATAGAAGGATCACCAAACAAAATCCACGTTCTGTATGTATTTACATCGGAATAGGTGTCCAGCATTTTCATTAAACCACCAAATGAGATTCCACCGAGAGTTCTTTTGATATTGCCCGGATATGTTTCAGTTAATATTTTAATACATTCATCCTGTCCACACATGGGAGGATTCCAGGGTTGATTGATTGTTCCCATTAATGCACCCACTGCACCGGTTGGTTTTCCCCCTGATGTTGCTCTTAACCAAACTTCAGCAAAACATAATTTGTTTACATAATTTCCATTTTGACATGCAACAGAAAATATAAAAGGTAGTTTTTCATAATTGGTTAACTGTGTAATATTGGTATTAGAAAAATAGGATGTTACAAAAACATTGTAATCTCCATGTCCGCAATAGTTGATGATACCTACCCCTTCATTGATTGCATTTTTGACCATGGTTGCATTTGGATCTCCACTGGCATCCAATCCTCCCTGACTCCCTTCAAAG
>JAEWUL010000225.1 GCA_023459435.1 Bacteroidota bacterium | reverse complement strand
CAGGCGTGCGCCTTCGACCACTCGGCCATCTCTCCCAATTAAAATTTGAGCGTGTAAAATTACAAAAAAAAAATGAGTAACGGTCAAATTGTTTTCATTTTTTTCAAACTAAATTATTTTTACTTTTGCAAAGTCATTTATTTTAATCATTAATATTATAATTTCGTGAAAAATACACCAATAGCTCAACAAATTGTAGACAATGTTGTCGCAAATAGCGGCATTAAAAATCTGGGAACTGCATCTATCAGAGAAATTAAAAAGCTAATCAATCAGATTGAAGAGGGTAGTAATACCAAATTTATCAGGATGGAAATGGGAATTCCCGGAATTCCTGCCTCTGAAATTGGAATAAATGCTCAAATTGAAGCTTTAAAAAGTGGATGTGCCTCCATTTATCCTGATATTGATGGAACCCCTGAACTTAAATCTGAAATGTCCAGATTTATAAAAAACTTTTTGGATTTAGATGTGTCTCCAGCAGGTTGTATCCCAACAGTTGGTTCCATGATGGGTGGAATGGCCGGTTTTATGACTTTCTCACGTGCCCGTAAGGAGAGAGATACTACTCTTTTTATTGACCCTGGGTTTCCGGTTCAAAAACAACAACACCGTGTTCTAGGCCTCAAATATGAAACTTTTGATGTGTATAATTATAGAGGGGCAAAACTTAAAGATAAATTAGACTATTATTTGTCTAAAGGAAATATTCATTCTATCATTTATTCAAACCCTAATAATCCTTCCTGGATCTGTTTTACAGAAGAGGAATTACAAATCATTGGGGAACTAGCAACTAAATATGAAGTGTGTGTTTTTGAAGATCTTGCCTATTTTGGGATGGATTTCAGAAATGACATTTCTATTCCCGGTCAACCTCCATTTCAACCTACAGTAGGGAAATATACTAAATATTATGCTCTTTTGATTTCCAGTTCTAAAGCTTTTAGTTATGCTGGTGAAAGAATTGGAATGCTTGTTCTTTCCGATCACCTTTTTAATAAAGAGTATCCCGATTTGATCCCCTATTTTGGAACCCCTGTATTTGGAAGAGCAATCATTTATGGAACCGTTTATGCCATCAGCTCAGGCACTTCTCACTCTGCTCAATTTGCACTTGCAGCGATCCTTAAAGCTTGTAATGAAGGGAAATATAATTTCCTGGAAGAAGTGAAAGTGTATGGTCAAAAAGCGCAAATAATGAAAAAAATGTTTGTGGACAATGGATTTAATATCGTTTATGATAAAGATGTTGATAAGCCTTTGGCTGACGGATTCTATTTTACAGTTGCATATCCAGGTATGTCAGGAGAAGAATTATTAAAAGAGTTCTTATATTATGGAATCAGTGCCATCACATTGACCATCACCGGTAGTGAAAGATCAGAAGGCTTGAGAGCTTGTGTGTCTCTAATCCCTTTTGAACAACTTCCTGTTTTGGAAGAAAGACTTCAAATATTTAAAGAAAACCATTAATATCTACTTACATATATTATTATGAGAAGATTACTCCTTTTTTATGGACTTATTGTTTTAACCTTTAATGTGTCTGCGCAACATTTTGATCAATTTTTTGTAAACCAATCGCTCAAAATTGAATATTTTCATATCGGCAAAAAGGATGTGGAAGAGGTTAAACTGAATAAATATTTGCAAGGGGGGATTTGGAGTGGAACCAGAACACAGTTGATTGAACCTAAAAGGTACGGAGACATGTTGATTGAACTGTATGACTCCGCTTCTCAAAAGCTTATTTTTTCAAAAAGTTATTCCTGTTTATTCAGTGAGTATGCCGCAACGGAACGAGCCGAAATGGAAATGGGTTCATTCGAGGAGGTGATATTGGTCCCTTTTCCTCAAAAATGTGTTCAGATCAAAATATCCAGTTTTAGCAGAATGCAGATTCCAACCCTTCTTTTTTCTGAATTCTATAATCCTGAAACTACACAGACACACTCTTTCACCAAGCAATATAATGTGAAAAAAATCCATACTGGAGGTGCTCCTGAAAAATCTTTGGATATATTATTTATTCCAGACGGGTACTCCCTAAATGATCAGAAGATGATGGATCAGGATATGAAAAGGTTTGCCCAATACATTATAAAATGTGCACCCTTTAAAGATTTTAAAAAAGAGATCAATATTTCTTCTATTGAAGGGTTCTCAGAAGAGTCCGGGATAACAGATCCAAACGCGGGAATTACTAAAAATACATTGCTGAATTGCAGTTTTAATGTGATTGATCTGGACCGGTACCTGATGTGTCTCAATGTATTTAAAATGCATGATATTGCAGAGGATGCTCCTTATGATATTATTGTCATCATTTGTAATACTAAAAAATATGGTGGAGGAGGAATTTACAACTTTTACTGCACTGTAAATAATAAAGGACTCCAAAGCAACTATGTAATTGTTCATGAGTTGGGACACTTACTGGCTGGTTTGGGAGACGAATACTATACATCGGATGTTTCTGTTAGGGACTATTATCCCGAAGGAGTGGAACCAGTGGAGCCTAATTTAACCACATTGGTAGATTTCGAATCCAAATGGATCTCAATGATGGATATTGAAACACCAATACCCACACCTGATACGAAACAATATAATGACGTTCTTGGCGTTTACCAAGGAGGAGGCTATGTGGCAAAAGGGGTATTCAGACCGTGGCGAAATTGTACCATGAAGGATGGTGTGTATGATAACTTTTGTCCCGTGTGCAGAAAAACAATCATTGAAAAAATAAATTATTATACTGAATAAAAGAGAACATTATGAACATTACAAAATTAGATCAAGTTGTAGAGTTAGTAAAATCTAAACCCAAAAAAAGATTAATAGCTGCATTTGCAAATGATGAACATACTATTGAAGCAGTGAACCATGCTGTGGAGATGGGTATTATTGAAGCAACCCTTGTGGGAGATCAGGATATTATGAAAAAAGTTTGTGAAGAT
Organism: Bacteroidota bacterium; assembly: GCA_023459435.1. GTDB lineage: Bacteria > Bacteroidota > Bacteroidia > Bacteroidales > WCHB1-69 > UBA5429. The sequence continues at coordinate 7,318 of JAEWUL010000225.1, read as the reverse complement.
TTAAACATTGATAGTTCAAAATTTACAATGATTCATGAACCTGTTGATACCAAAGCAGCAACCAAATGTTGTGATTTAATCAATAATGGAGAAGGTGATATCTTAATGAAAGGGTCATTAACTACAGATAAATATATGCGTGCTATCCTCAATAAAGAGAGAGGATTGTGTCCACCAAATGCCACAATTACACATATTGCCGTTTTTGAAAACCCAGCTTATCATAAGTTAATTATTGCCAGTGATTGTGCTATTATTTTAAATCCTGATTTAAAACAAAAACAATTCATTTTAAAATCAATGATTGATACAGCACATGCTATAGGGATAAAACAACCCAAAGTGGCTATAATTGCAGCAACAGAGCAGATGTCTGCAGGAATGCAAGCTTGTGTAGATGGAGCAATCTTATCAAAAATGGCAGATAGAGGTCAAATTTCAGGTGCTTTAGTGGAAGGTCCACTTTCTTTGGATGTGGCTTTAGATGAAGAAGCAGCTAAAATCAAGAAAATGACCGGTGGTGTTTGTGGTGATGCGGATGCCCTTTTATTCCCCAATATTGAAAGTGGAAATGTCTTTTATAAATGTTCTACCAAATTCAATAAAGCAGAATGTGGTGCCTTTTTAGCTGGAGCAAAAGTCCCTTGTGTTCTTTCTTCCAGAGGAGATACTGCATTTACTAAATTATATTCTATTGCTATTGCAGCAACATTATAGTTTTTCAATAAAATTGTTCCCAATGTATAAAAAAATACTTACTCTTATCGTTGTTTTATCCATCTCTTTGGGTTCCTTTGCAAGCTATATTCTGATACCCATGGATCTGACACAAAAAAACCATCTCAAAGCTTATGGGATTGCGTTTATGTCCATTTCTAAAGGAATCGATGTCAGTTGGTTGTTAAACTATAAGGGGGGTAGTTTTATGCTTTATTATAGTCAGGTAGTTGAAGATGAATGTGTTGTAAGAGGTGTATCCTATCAAGTGATTGCTGATGTTCAAGCAACTGCGATCCTGACCGAAATTTCATCCAATGAAAACAATATGGATGAGATCAGATTGACAAAACTTCCCAAAATAGCAGTATATTCACCTAAGAATAAACTGCCTTGGGATGATGCCGTTACATTAGCCCTTACCTACGCAGAGATCCCATATGAAATCATTTATGACGAAGAGGTGATACTCGGAAACCTTGCACAGTATGATTGGCTTCACCTCCATCACGAAGACTTTACAGGACAATATGGTAAATTTTGGGGAAACTACCGCAATGCATCCTGGTATATAGAGGATGTTAAAGCAAATGAAGAGATGGCTCGTAAACTGGGATTTAGCAAAGTATCCCAACTGAAACTTGCTGTTGCCAAAAAAATCAGAGATTTTGTGGCCGGTGGAGGCTATCTGTTTGCTATGTGTTCAGGGCCGGATAGTTTTGATGTGGCTCTTGCCGCAGATGGAGTTGATATTTGTGATACCCCATTCGATGGCGACCCTATTGAACCAAATGCTCAAAGTAAACTCAACTATAATAACTGTTTGGCATTTACAGATTTTACAATCGTTACCAATCCATATACCTACGAAATATCTGATATTGACGTGGATCCAAATATGCATTTATCAAATAAAAAAAACGATTACTTTACTCTCTTTGAATTTTCTGCAAAATGGGATCCGATTCCAACCATGTTGTGTCAAAATCATCAAAATGTAATTTCAGGGTTTATGGGGCAAACAACAGCATTTAGAAGATCTAAAGTGAAACCGAGCGTTACCATTCTTGGGGAAACAAAGCTTTTTGAGGAAGTAAGATATTTGCACGGTACTTTCGGAAAAGGGACTTTTACCTATTATAGCGGACACGATCCCGATGACTATCAACACTTCATTTACGATCCTCCAACAGACTTAAATTTGTTCCCAAATTCCCCAGGGTATAGGTTAATACTCAACAATGTACTGTTTCCTGCAGCAAAAAAAGAAAAACAAAAAACATAGTGTTGTATATTATTTTTTTTTATATCTTTGCAGCGTAATTTTTTAACTCCTATCGGATTACAAAACTAGTTCTTTATTAGTAATCAATTCAAGTGTTTTTATTTTTTAAAAATTTATGACTAATCCTCAAGAAAGTGGACGCAAGAGAAAAAGAATCTCTTCCCCAGTTGCCACATCTGACACCAACAAAATCAAAGAAAACGGTTTATCTTCCAGACAAGTGACCAAGCAAGTCATTGAAGATTCAAAATTTGAAATTGAACCAACAGTAGAAATCGTCAATCTTCAAACTGACCCTGAACTTCCCCCTTCTGATCAACCCATTTCAACCCCTATCCCTAAAACAAGAGGTAGAAAAAAGTTATCTGATACCAAATCCAAAGATTCTTTTCTTACCATTGAAGAGTTGGAAAAACTGGAATATCTTGAGAAAAAACAATCTAAAACATCTTTTATTGAAGAACCTGTTCAAACAGAGTACTCTTTCAGAGATAAAGTGAAACAAGAACGGAACAAAAACTTTGACCCCAGTTTAAAATTAAGCACAAAAACAACACTTAAAAAACCAGTTGTTTCTCCTGAGATTTCTGCAGAGTTGTTTTTAGATGATGATACATTGGTGCACGAGGTTATTGAAGTGGAGATCCCTGAAGAGGAGATTCCATTAATTCCTGTTCAACCAGAAGTTACAATAGATTCAGAGGAGGAAGAAGAGGAAGAAAACACAACACCAGCTCCCGAATCAGCTCCTGTAAAGCCAATTGAAGTGGTTGAAAAACAGGAACCTAAAGATGAACTTTGGGATCTGATTATGAATTCTGAATTTAATGGTGCTGTCATTGGAGAAGGTGTACTTGAAATAACCAATGATAATTGCGGATTCCTACGCTCTTCAGATTACAACTACCTCCCATCTCCGGATGATGTGTACGTTTCCAGTGCTCAAATCAAACTTTTTGGTTTAAAAAATGGGGATACCATTCAAGGAACCATCAGACCTCCTCGTAATGGTGAAAAATATTTTCCTTTAACACATATCGACCGTATTAATGGTAAAGCTCCTGAAGAGATCAGAGATAGAATCCCGTTTGATTATTTAACACCCATGTTCCCTAATGAGAAAATCAACCTGACAGGACATCCGGGATCCAATTTATGTACCAGAGTGATCGATCTATTTGCTCCTATAGGGAAAGGACAACGTGGTTTGATCGTAGCGCAACCTAAAACCGGTAAAACAGTTTTATTGAAAGAGATAGCCAACGCCATAGCTGCCAATCATCCTGAAATCTATTTGATCATCTTATTGATAGATGAAAGACCAGAAGAGGTAACAGATATGCAAAGAAGCGTTAAAGCAGAAGTAGTTTCATCTACTTTCGATGAACCGGCAGACAGACATGTTAAGATTGCCAATATCATTCTTGAAAAAGCTAAAAGAATGGTAGAATGTGGACATGATGTTTGTATTTTACTGGATTCTATTACCCGTTTAGCTCGTGCATTCAATACAGTACAACCTGCTTCCGGTAAAGTGTTATCGGGTGGAGTAGAAGCCAACGCATTACAAAAACCTAAGAGATTCTTCGGTGCTGCCAGAAATATCGAAAATGGAGGTTCATTAACTATCATTTCTACTGCTTTGATCGATACAGGATCCAGAATGGATGAGGTTATTTTTGAAGAATTTAAAGGTACCGGTAACATGGAGCTTCAATTGGATAGAAGATTGTCGAACAAGAGAATCTATCCGGCTGTCGATATTGTGGCATCAAGTACCCGTAGAGATGATTTACTTCAAAGTCCTGAAACACTACAAAGAGTTTGGATTCTAAGAAATCACCTTGCTGACATGACCACAATCGAAGCAATGGAGTTCATTAAAGATAAAATGGCGAGAACCAGATCTAACGAAGAGTTTCTAATCACAATGAATGGGTAAAAAAAGTCAATAGACTATCGACTTTGAAGTTATAAAACTTCTGCTAAATACTCCCAGGTAAATCCAACTTTCTGTTGAACAATCTCTTCCGGTGTTCCTTTTGCAAGGATTAAACCGCCATTTTTTCCCCCTTCCGGGCCTAAATCGATGATATGATCCGCTAATTTGATCACATCCATATTGTGTTCAATGATAAGAACCGTATTGCCTTTTTCAACCAGTTTGTTTAGAACATTCATCAAAATGGCAATATCCTGAAAATGGAGACCTGTTGTGGGCTCGTCTAAGATATAGAACGTATTTCCGGTATCTTTTTTGGATAGTTCTTCCGCTAATTTTACCCGTTGTGCTTCTCCGCCGGATAGGGTTGTAGAGGATTGTCCTAGACGGATATAGCCCAGACCCACTTCAACCAGTGTTTTTAATTTGATATGAATTTGGGGTATGTTTTCAAAAAACTCAAAGGCAGTTTCTATATCCATTTCCAAAACATCATAAATCGATTTTCCTTTGTATCTGATCTCTAATGTTTCATCATTATATCTTCTCCCATTACATTTCTCACAGGTCACATATACGTCAGGAAGAAAGTTCATTTCGATCGTTTTTACGCCGCCACCTTTACACTCTTCACATCTTCCACCGGAAACATTAAACGAGAAACGGCCCGGTTTATAACCCCTTATTTTTGCTTCTGGTAATTCGGCAAACAACTTGCGAATTTCATCAAATACACCTACATAAGTGGCCGGATTAGACCTTGGAGTCTTTCCAATTGGATGCTGGTCTATTTCGATCACTTTGTCTATATATTCCATTCCGGTAATCTCCTCATAAGGCAATGGATTCTTCTCTGCCCTAAAGAAAAACTTATTCAAAATGGGATATAATGTTTCATTGATTAGCGTTGATTTTCCACTTCCGGAAACGCCTGTTACACAGATCATCGTCCCTAATGGTAAATCAACGGACACCTTTTTTAAATTGTTTCCGGAAGCCCCTTTTAATGATAAAATGTATCCATTCCCTTTCCTTCTCGCTTTTGGAACCTCAATTTTTAATTTCCCGGACAAATAATCTGCGGTTAAGGTATGTGCATTCATCATCTCCTGATAGGTCCCAGCAAAAACGATTTTTCCACCGTGTTCACCTGCATAAGGTCCAATATCAATAATAAAATCAGAGGCTTTCATCATATCTGCATCATGTTCAACAACAATCACCGAGTTATCATTATCTCTTAGATTTTGAAGTGATTGGATCAACTTGTGATTGTCCCTTTGATGTAATCCTATACTGGGTTCATCGAGAATATACAACACATTGACTAACTGAGAACTAATCTGTGTGGCCAATCGAATTCTTTGTGCTTCACCCCCAGATAAAGATTTTGAAGGACGGTGTAAAGAAAGATATTGAATTCCCACATCGGTCAGAAATCGTAATCGGGAATCTATTTCTCGGAGGATTTCATAGGCAATTTGATTTTGTTGTTCTGAAAGCAGACCGGGACAATTTTCAATCCAATCCTGTAATTCAGAAATATCCATCATAGAGAGATCAGATATATTTTGATCTCCAATTTTAAAATGTAACGATTCCTTTCGTAATCGAGCCCCTTTACATTCCGGACAAACCATTTCATTTATAAATTGATTGACCCATTTCTTTATGGATGCCGGCACGGAGTCAATATCGATATTATTGATAAAAGTGACAACCCCTTCAAAATAGGTTTTTGTGGGAGATAATCCGCTGATAACTGAAGGTAAATAGATTGGATCAGGAGCCCCATATAAAATATAATTCAGGTTTTGTTCACTAATATTTTCTATAGGTTCATTCAAGGAGAAACTATATTTTTCTGAAAGTGCTTGTAGTTGTCTGAAAATTTGACTAGACTTAGCATTTCCAATAATTTCAATACCGCCGGCATTGATCGATTTTTTCTTGTTGGGTATAATTTTATCCAGATCCAATTCTAAAATATGGCCCAAACCATTACATTTGGGACATGCACCATAAGGAGAGTTGAAAGAGAATGTATTGGGTTCAGGCTCAGGATAGGAGATCCCTGTAGTCGGACACATCAACTCCTTGCTGAAATTCTTAACTTGATTTGTTTCAACATCATACACCATCAAAGTTCCTTTTCCAAGTTTAAGAGCCAGTTTTATACTATTGCCCAACCTTTGTCTCGTTTGTTCCCGAATCAGTAAATTGTCTACAACTACTTCAATATCATGCACTTTATATCGGTCAAGTTGTAAGTTTAGTGATAACTGAACGATCTCACCATCGACTCTGACTTTAGTATAACCTTGTTTGCGAATGTTTTCAAAGAGTTCTTTATAGTGCCCTTTTCTCCCTTTGATTAAGGGGGCAAGGATGACAATATTCTTTTCAGGATAATGTTCAGTGATGATCTCAATCAGCTCTTTTTCATGATAACTGATCATTTTTTCTCCGGTAACATAAGAATAAGCTGTAGCCACTCTGGCATAAAGAAGCCTGAGAAAATCATATACTTCAGTGATCGTACCTACCGTAGAGCGGGGATTTTTATTCACTGTTTTTTGCTCAATAGAGATCACAGGGTTTAATCCTGAAATCTTGTCTACATCAGGGTGTTCAATATTACCAATAAACTGACGGGCATAAGAAGAAAACGTTTCCATATACCTTCTCTGACCTTCAGCATAGATCGTATCAAATGCCAAAGATGATTTACCACTACCACTTAATCCGGTAATAACAACCAGTTTTTGGTGGGGTATCTCCAAAGAAACGTTTTTCAAATTGTTCTCCCTAGCTCCTGTTATAATGAGTTTGTCCTCAGCAAATTCGTTCATTCCCAAATGATTATGCTTTTAAGCACCCTTTTTCAATCACTTTTTCAATTGCAGCTACCATGCCGCTTACATTTTTACCACCGGCAGTTGCCAAATTTGGTTGTCCACCACCACCACCTTGTATTAAAGCAGCAGCTTCACGTACCAATTGAGAGGCGTTCATTCCATTTGTTACCAAATCATCTGATAAAGCTACAATTAAATTGGGTTTTTCACCAAAAGTGGAACCTAAAACAACCAAAAGGTTTTCTGTATGATTTTTAATTTTATAGGCTGCTTGTTTCATGATCTCAGGTAAAAGATCACTTTGGTGACGAATCACATGCATGCCGTTGATATTTTGAATAGTATTAACCATCTCTTTAGCAAACTGTTGTGTCTTTTCTTGTTGATACTCTTCCACCTCTTTTTTCAAACGATCGGTCTCTTCATTCAATTTTTGAATAGCTCCCATGATGTTCGGAGAAGCAAAATATCCCTTCAAATCATTCACTAATTTGATATTTTCATTGATAAAGAGTT
>JAEWUL010000224.1 GCA_023459435.1 Bacteroidota bacterium | reverse complement strand
ACCATACTCAGACATTTTTGCACGTTTTCTGTTCAATCCGTGTTGTCCGGGAGGGTAATTTCTTCTTTCTAGATATTTATCTGGTCCAAAGATGGGCTCTTTGAATTTTCTAGCGATTCTGGTTTTTGGTCCTGTATATCTTGCCATAATATTGTTTATTTGCTGGTTTTAAAAAATAAGTTATTTTATGTATTAAACTCTTCTACGTTTAGGAGGACGACATCCGTTATGTGGTAATGGAGTTACATCTGTAATCTCTTCTACCATAATTCCTGCAGCATGAATCGTTCTGATTGCAGATTCTCTTCCACTTCCAGGTCCTTTTACATAAACTTTTACTTTTCTCAATCCGAGGTCATATGCCACTTTTGCACAGTCTTGTGCAGCCATTTGTGCTGCGTAAGGAGTGTTTTTCTTTGAACCTCTGAATCCCATTTTACCGGCTGATGACCATGAGATTACCTGACCGTCGCTATTGGTTAACGTTACAATAACATTGTTAAATGATGCAGAAATAAAAGCTTTACCCATTGCATCGATTTTAACGACTTTCTTTTTTATTGTTTTTGTGTTCTTTGCCATAATTGTATTCCTTCTACTGACTAAAATTTAATTTTTACACACATTACTTAGTTGCTTTCTTTTTGTTTGCAACAGTTTTCTTACGCCCTTTTCTTGTACGAGCGTTGTTTTTAGTACTTTGTCCACGTAGTGGTAATCCGATACGATGACGAATACCTCTGTAACAGCCGATATCCATTAAACGTTTGATGTTCGTTTGAACTTCAGAACGCAACGCACCTTCTACTTTAATTTCATTGATTATTCCACGAAGTGCTGCTAACTCATCATCATTCCAGTCGCTGACTTTTTTGTTGAAGTCAATGTTCGCTCTTTCTAGAATTTGTTGAGCTGTACTTCTACCAATCCCATAGATGTAAGTTAATCCGATTTCACCTCTTTTATTTTTGGGTAAATCAATACCTGCAATTCTTGCCATACTCTTGTTATATTTTTATTTGTTAATATTATCCTTGACGTTGTTTGAATTTTGGATTTTTCTTGTTTATCACATAAACAACCCCTTTTCTTCTAACTACGATGCAGTCCTCAGATCTCTTTTTAACTGATGCTCTTACTTTCATTGTTTTTGTTTTTTATAATTTGTTATGATTTATGTCTAAAAGTGATTCTTCCTTTGCTCAAATCGTATGGTGACATCTCCACTTGTACTTTATCTCCGGGTAGAATCTTGATGTAATTTAATCTCATCTTGCCTGAAATATGAGCGGTGATTACGTGACCATTTTCCAGCTGAACACGAAACATGGCATTACCTAATGATTCGATAACGACGCCGTCTTGCTCTATGGATGATTGTTTTGCCATTGGTTATTATTTTTTTTTGTTTAAAACTTCTTCAATATATTCGTAGGTTGATAATACTTCAGTACCGTTTTCTGTTAGTGCTACCTGGTGTTCAAAGTGGGCTGACGGCATCCCGTCATAAGTCCTGATTGTCCATCCATCGTTTTCCATGTATACTTTGAATGATCCCTGATTGATCATAGGCTCAATACAAAATACCATCCCTTTCCGTAGTAGATCTCCTTTACCCGGTTTCCCGAAGTTTGGTATCTCAGGACTCTCATGCAGTCTCCTGCCAATCCCGTGACCACAAAGATCTCTAACTACACCGTATCCGAATGACTCTACATATTTTTGAACAGCAAATCCAATATCTCCTGTTCTGTTTCCCACTTTCGCTTCTGCAATCCCTAAATATAAAGATTGTTTTGTCCTTTCAATCAAGAGCTTTTTCTCTTCAGAAATCTCTCCAACTGCAAAAGTGTAAGCATAGTCACCATGAAAACCGTTTTTGTAAACTCCACAGTCTACAGAAACAATATCTCCATCCGTCAGAATCTGGTTATGTGGAATCCCATGAACAACAACATCATTTATTGAGATGCATAATGTTGCAGGATATCCGTTATAACCTTTAAAGGAGGGAACCCCTTGGTGATCTCTGATAAAATCTTCTGCGATTTTATCCAACATCGATATGGGAATACCCGGTTGAATCCTTTCGGCAACTTCGGCTAAAGTTTTACCAACAAGCAAAGAACTTTCTTTTATGAGCTGAATATCAGCTGTTGTATATGTATTCGTTTTATTAAACATTATTAATAGGCACTGCTATTACGCCCTTTTATACGTCCGGTTTTGGTTAATCCATCATAATGTCTCATCAACAAATGACTCTCAACCTGTTGCAAAATATCGAGAACAACACCAACCATAATGAGTAATGATGTTCCTCCAAAGAATTGTGCAAATTGTTGATTAACGTCAAACAATCTTACTATTGCAGGTAAAATGGCTACTAATCCTAAGAATATTGAACCTGGAAGGGTAATTTTGGACATGATATCATCAATAAGATTCGCCGTTTGTTTGCCAGGTTTTGTTCCGGGAATAAATCCACCATTTTTCTTTAACTCTTCTGCAATTTGTTGAGGATTAATAGTGATTGCAGTATAAAAATAGGTAAAACCGATGATCAATAGGAAGAAAATAATGTTGTATCCTAATCCATTATAATCCACAAAACTCATTAAAAATTTGCTGGGTTGTTCTACATTGTTGACAAACATCAATGGTAAAAACATAATGGCCTGAGCAAAGATGATTGGCATTACACCAGCAGCATTCACTTTCAAAGGTAGGAAGTTTCTTACGCCACCATATTGTTTGTTCCCCTCAATTCTTTTTGCATATTGAACAGGGATACGACGGGTACCTTGTACCAAAAGAACACATAGCGCAATAATCACCATCATTACCAATAGCTCGACAATAAACAAGATTGGGCCGCCATTCATTTCTGTGATTCTGGAAATAAATTCTGCTTCTAGTGCGAAAGGGAAACGTGCGATGATACCCACCATAATGATGATTGAGATACCATTACCTAACCCTTTGTCTGTGATTCTTTCACCAAGCCACATGATAAATAAAGTACCACATACTAATAAGATAAAGGCTGTGAGTGAAAATGCAGAGAAACCCAAAATGGTAGTTTGCAACATACCTGGAGAAACAGCACCACTAAAATCCTGAACAATCTGAGCAATATATGCAGGCGCTTGAACTCCAACCACTGCGATGGTTAAATATCTGGTGATCTGGTTAATCTTTGTTCTTCCACTTTCACCCTCTTTTTGTAAACGTTGAAAATAGGGAACAGCTAATGTCATCAACTGAATAACAATTGATGCAGAGATATAAGGCATTACACCAAGAGCAAAGATTGATGCATTAGAGAATGCACCACCTGAAAATAGATCAAGAAGACCCATTAAACCTTCTTGAGTTGATTTAGAGAATGCTGTTAATGCTCCGGGGTTGATACCGGGCAATACAATATGGGATCCTAGTCGATATACTAAAATAATCAGAAGTGTATATAAAAT
>JAEWUL010000223.1 GCA_023459435.1 Bacteroidota bacterium | reverse complement strand
TTCATCTCCGTTTTTATGTTTTTGATGATGGTTTGGAAATCAATACGGCTTTTCGGTAAAACCAGCTATATTTTTCTCATCCCAGGAACTCTGTTTTTCATGTTTTATTTACCCTATCTAGGTTTCTCAAATAAAGAAAAATATACAACTCTGGAACAACTTCCTAAATTCAAAAAAAGTCAAGCCCGCGATTGGGGTGATGCTTTGATTTTTGCCGTAGCAGCTGCTTATATCATTCGCTCTTTTTTGGTTGAGTTCTATGCTATTCCAACCTCCTCTATGGAAAGCTCACTAATGGTTGGTGATTATCTGGCTGTTAATAAAATGGAATATGGAGCCAGAGTTCCAATGACCCCATTAGCAATACCATTTGTTCACCATACAATCCCACTGACAAAATCAACAAAATCATATTTGGAATGGATTAAACTTCCCTATATGAAATTTCCAAAACTTGACGAAATCAAAAGAGGTGATGTGGTTGTTTTTAACTACCCTGATGGTGATTCAGTTGCTATAGAACGTCAGAATGAAAGCTATTATGCTATTGTGAGAGAGTTTGACGTCATTCTTAATCCTGAATCCTCAGAGTATAAACTTAAAAGGGTATTTAATAAATATGGCATTGAAGGATACAATTATTTCAAATCTAAATATCCGGAACCCTATTATCCTCAAAAAGCAAAAGAAGTGGTTGCTCAAGAATATAAAGTAATAGCCAGACCGATTGACAAAAGAGAAAACTATGTAAAAAGATGCGTGGCTTTACCTGGTGATCGTTTAGAAGTAATTAATTCTCAATTATATATCAATGGGAAAGCAGCTCAGAATCCCAAAAGACTGCAATCCTCCTACGAAGTGGTTGATCCTAAGAAAATCGGACTCAGCCCAACTAAACGTAAAATGTTGGATATCAATGAGGAGGATATGGGCAGAGTTTCAGATTCATCTTTCTTCTATTGTCTAAACAATGAACAAGTAAAACAAATTTCTAAAATGGGGTTCATCGTAAAACCATTACTGGATGAACAAGGAGTTTACGATCCTTCCATTTTGCCCCATGATTCCAGATATCCATGGAATAAAGATAACTTTGGCCCTATTACGATACCAAAAAAAGGAGTAACTGTAGCTATAAACGATTCAACAGTGGTGCTTTACGAAAAAATTATCAGAAATTATGAAAATAATTCCCTGCAAGTTAAAGCAGGAAAAATATATATCAATGGAAAAGAAACACAATCATATACTTTTAAATTGGACTACTACTTCATGATGGGTGATAATAGACACAATTCAGCAGATTCAAGATTCTGGGGTTTTGTTCCTGAAGACCATATTGTGGGTAAAGTATGGTTTGTATGGCTCTCTTTAGATAAATTCAAAACATTGTCTGAAGGTAAAATCAGATGGAACAGAATGTTTAAAAGTAATTTTTAACAATAATTTAGAACAAATTTTACTAAATAAAAAAAAATAACATGAAAAATTTAAATTTATTAGTTTTAGCACTATGTGTGTTATTTACGACATCATTAACTGCTCAAAAACCTTTTTCCGGAAAAATCAAGTACAAAACTGCTATTACTGGTACTGATGATCCAAGTATTACTTCTCAATCGATTCCTGAAACTGAAATTATTATTCTTGGAAACCAATCCAAGTCAGTATCAAAACAAGAGTTTGGTTCCATAACCAGTATTTCCAATGGGGATACAAAAACATCTCATATTATTTATGAATTTAATGGTTTTGGAAAATTCTATATGACCATGACCGATTCTATGATCAAAGCACAACAAAAATTCATTTCATTATCCTATAATTATCTTGAAGAAACAAAACAGATTGCAGGGTATACTTGTAAAAAAGTGATTTGCACCCAAACCAATTTAGAAACAGATGAAGAAAAAATTGTAACCCTCTATGTTTCAACAGAAATTTCAAACAACGATTTATTAAATTATGATCAGTTTATTGGGTTGGTTGGCTTCCCAATGTCAATAGAAACAGAATATAATGAAGAGATTCCTGGTTCTAAAGTATTAGTTGAAGTAATTGAAGTGGATAAAACTTTTAAAGTGAAAAGTTTAGACTTTTTACTTCCTGCTGATGCAGAATTTGTAAAAGATGAAAAAGATTTGATGAGGAAATTAGGAATTGAAGCACCTGAAGAAGAATAAAACTATTCACCTCTTTTTGTGCAAATATATTTTTATTCCTTTATAAAGGGATGAAATCTTTTTATATTTTTGCAATCATTAAAAACATATAAGATGAGCAAAGTTAATCTTTTTATTCCTTGTACAATGGATATGTTTAGTCCATTGATTCCCAATAGTGTAATTAATATACTCGAAAAAATTGGAGATACTGTTGTCTACAATCCTGAACAAACCTGTTGTGGAAGATGCTTTTATTATCAAGGAGAAAAAGATTTTTCTAAACAATTGGCTCATAAGTTGTTACAAGAATTACTGGATCCTAAAGATTTTAAGAGAATGACAGTAATTCCTTCAACAGCTTGTTCAGGATACATTAAAAATTATTACAAAATGTTGTTACACAATACTGCTGTACCAGCTGAATTGAATAGTTTTACACAAAATGTATATGATTTGTGCGACTATATTGTAAATGTAAAAAAAATCACAAAACTGAATAACCATTTTAATGGTAGAGTATTTTATTATAAATCATGTTCAGCCAGGAATATATATAAATTGGATCAGGAAGCTGAAATTTTGTTACGAAATACAAGAGGATTAGAACTTTTAGAAGATACTGAAATCAATACTTGTTGTTCTGCTAACGGATCTTTGGCAGGAATGAACCCTGAATTGTCAGATAAAATGTTGGAAGATATTGTTCTAAGAATGTATCATTCAGGTGCTCAATATATTACATCTACAGACATTCACTGCCTGCAACATATAGATGCCTATTTAAGCACTGTAGATCTTAATGTTGAAGTGGTTCATATTGCAGATATACTCAATAATGAATTGCAACCCCCTTATGTTATCCAACCATAAAATAGGTGGATGGGTAAACGTGTTGAGATTCCTTGATTCTTTTGCTTAACGCAAATGCAAGCGTAAGAGTCCCGAGCCTTCCAATAAACATGTCAAAAACCAATATTGATTTTGCAGCTTCACTCAGTTCAAAAGTGATTCCTGTAGATAAACCGCAAGTTG
>JAEWUL010000222.1 GCA_023459435.1 Bacteroidota bacterium | reverse complement strand
GTTTGAGTCTGAGTAGATTCCGTTTCAACTGTATCTTTTGGGATTAAAGTAACATCATAATTCATCGGATAATCTGAGTAATCGGCATAATTCAATCTTCTTCTATTATGAAGATCCTGCATTAAATCATTAACGACAGATGGGAAATAGGAATTTTTTGGATATTTAAGCGAAGCCTGATATGAGAATCGAATGGCAAGAAGTGCTGATTCATCTCTATTCATTTTGGTAAAAAGATGAAAAACTTGTTGAATCTCCCCTTCTCCATCTTTGTATGAGGGAACAACATCTTTAATCCCATCACTATTTTTATGTTTACTCAAACCATAAAGGGAGGTAACCAAAACTTGTTCCAGGAACTCATTATTGGGATACTCCTGAAGCAATGCATAGGCATTATAAAAACTATGTGCATAATCATGGTATCTCAAATAATTGTTCAAACACTCAAATCTGGCAATCGATCTCACTTTATAAAACAAAGAATCAGGTTGAATAAAAACAGAACCTTGAGGTGTATTACTATTCTCGACCAGATTATTTATAATCGTTCTTCTCTTTAAAATATTTGGGTGAGTACTAAGTGTATCGATAAAATCCTCTCTACTTCTGATAGGGGTTAAATTAACGAGGAAGTGGGAATCTGGAAATTTATAAAAGGTAGTTTCCAGAAAATTCCTATCGAGTTTAACTTCATCAAAAGGCAGATAATCATAAAGTAAAACATCAAAAACACCATTAATAGCATCCAAATTATATCCACTTTTCTCATAAAACTTAATAAACCCCTCTTTATCAGACTCATACTCATGGTCTCTCGAACGATTATGATACACCAAGGCTTGATCTTTATCGGAGTTATATTTTGGGTTCTTTTTTACTACAATTCTCTCTTTTTCAATATGATTATTCACAATATGGATCAACTCATGAGAGATAATAAAAGCGAGTTCACTCTCATTTTGAACCTGAGCCAGTAATCCAAGGCTTACTAAAATAATATGATCAGAAAAAGCAAAAGCATTGACATTATTTGAGTTTAGGATATAAAAGCGCATTTTAGCTCTTAAATCGGGATGATCTTTGAGGAGTTGATCGGCGATTTTATCCACATATTGATTCAGTTCCGTACCATAAAAGATCATTCCATTAGAAAAAAGTCTCTTTAACAGTTGGTTTTCCTTTGTTTCTGATCTCAGATATTTTTTAAAATCAGCTGGCATTTTTCCTTCTGATTTTAGAAAAGTGTACTCATTTAAATCGATTTGCCCAAAAGAATGAGCGCAGAAAAGTAACAAAAGAGTTACAGTAAGCAGTTTTTTAAGCATAATTCTTGTGTATTTTTTATAAAAGTGAAAAATTGTCAACAGTGATTTACTCCCATTCCCATTCATTTAGGATTTCAAAATGCTCCAGATTGTAAGTTTTTTTTGTCACTAATCCAAAAAACACTTTTTCTCCATCGCCGAACCATGTGTTCTGGTAAAAACCATCTTTAAGGGGATTCATAATCATTTTAGATTCAAGGAGTCCTATTTTTTTAAATCTGGTTAAGATTAAAATCCCCTCTTTTCTCTCATCTGAATTATAGGAAATCCATTCATCAGAAGTGGAGAATCTATCCTTATGATCATTATGCAAGATATAGACTAAAGAACCATCCTGGAAAGCAGTATAAGAGATTCCCAGATGGAAAAGATCCCGGGCAGGAATTAAACTCGTGGCAATCTGAGGCTTTGGATACACATCATAACCGGCAGTGATTCCATCCAGGCCAAACTGGTGGTAAAACAAACTCTTGGTTAAATAGCTATAGGTTGTCGTTTTCTTCTTAGGATCCACGGTAGTAAGTTCTAAGTATTGTTCACCGAGCATCACAACGAGATTATCAGGTAATTCAAAAAGATAATCAGATTTCAAATTATACTCCGGATTGGGTTTGGCAGGAGGAAGAAAGCCTGTTGCTTCTCTTTCCTTATAGTTTTCCTTGAAAGGGTTGATATAAACAGAGGCAATCTCTTTCTCTTTTCTGGGATCGAATGTGTACGTTACATACCCTACTGATGAACCATTTTGTTTTTGAGCATAATAACCCCCAACAAAATATTTTCCATTATTCAAAATCAGCAATTTCATAGATTGAATAATTCCAAAATCAGAAACAGCACTAAATTTGGTAAAGTCATTATTCCGGAACATGGAAACCAGCTGCAATTCATGATTATACTGCTTCCGCTTTTGAGCATCATAGGTATTTAAAAGCAGGAGTGCTTTACCGGTATTCGCCAGTTTAAAATCGGAAACATCGGTTTGTTTATTTTTAAAATCGGGTTTAAACTCCTCCATCCAAACCACTTCCATTTTTGGGTTATAAACGATAACAAAAATATTTTGAATGGAATTGGTTTGATTAAAGGTTGCAAGACAGATGGAAAAAAGTTTTTTATCGTTACTTTCGGCGAAATACCCTTTGGTTGTAGTTTTAGGTTCCACATTATAAGTAAAAACGGTATTCATTTCCAGTTTTTTAGAGTTGGATGACTCATCGGGTATCCCTGTTGTAGC
>JAEWUL010000221.1 GCA_023459435.1 Bacteroidota bacterium | reverse complement strand
GATGTTTGGAGAATCATAAAAATGAAGTTAAGTTATTTTAAAAAAAGGTAGGTTCCCAGGTGTTTACGCCTTTGGGTTTTTTTGGATTACATTCCCGATTCAGGAGGAACACTTTTTTATCTATACCCCAATAAAAACCGCCCAATTTACCTGAAGATGTTATTACTCTATGACAGGGTATCACAAAAAGAACCGGATTTTTCCCAATGGCATTTCCGACAGCTCTTTGGGCTTTAGGTTTGCCCACTTTAGCAGCGATATCACCATAAGTGGTAATCGTGCCAAATGGGATCTCGAGGAGTGCTTCCCAGACTTTTCGTTGAAAAGGAGTCCCTTTCAGATGAAGTGGAATTTTAATCTGATGATCAAAATCTTTTTTAAAAAGCGCCTGGATCAACAGATGCATTTTGTTTTTTTTATTTCTAATTTTTGAATAGGGAAACCGTTTATGTAGCTGTTCAACAAAAGTTTCCCCTTTTTCAATGTAACCCACATAGCATATCCCTTTAGGGGTAGAGGCGACGATCAGTTTCCCGATTTTGGTTTGGAGAATACTGAATGAGATGGCAGGTTGATTTTTTTTGGATTTAAAATCGACACCCTCTCTATCTTTTAGGGTAACCCATTGTATATGAGATCTTTTTTGATCATCAATAAGACTGTTTTTAGATAGTGGCTCCATTTTAAAAAATTAAAGTACAAAAATACAAGAACTTTTTGAAATGAAGGGTATAAAAAACACGAGAGCCGGAACATGAAAATGCCCGACTCTCAACCACAATTAACCATTAACCAAATAGTTATTATTTCTGAGCGTTCTTAGCCGCTAATTTTTTCAAAACTTCTTCCTGAGTTGCAGCAGGAAGTGGCTGATAATTAAAGAATTCCATAGAGAAGTTTGCTCTTCCGCTTGAAATATTTCTTAAAGCAGTAGCATAGCCAAACATCTCCATTAAAGGAACAAATCCATTTAATTTCTGAGATCCTTTTCTATGTCTTCTCATACTTTCGATACGACCGCGTCTTTTGTTAAAGTCACCGGTTACGTTTCCAATATAATCGTCAGGAGTGTTGATTTCAATTTTCATGATAGGTTCAAGAAGGATTGGTTTCCCTTTCATAAAAGCCTCTTTAAAACTCATTCCGGCGCACAACTGGAAAGCCATATCAGAAGAATCGACAGCATGATAACTACCATCCAGAAGAACAGCTTTCACATCCACAACAGGGAATCCGGCTAAAGGACCTTTTTCCATTGCTTTTTTAACACCTTTATCGACAGAACCGATATATTCTCCAGGGACATTACCCCCTTTGATTTTGTCAACAAACTCATATCCTTTTCCATCGTTAGGTTCAAAACGCATCAATGTATGAGCATAATGACCTTTTCCACCTGTTTGTTTCACAAATTTATAGTTGTTTTCCACTTCTTTGGTAAGAGTTTCTCTGAAAGACACAGCAGGTTCACCCACTTCCACTTCCACTTTAAACTCCTCTTTGATTCTATCCATGATGATCTCAAGGTGAAGTTCACCCATACCAGACACAACAGTTTCCTGAGTTTCTTCATCATATCTTGCTCTAAAAGAAGGGTCTTCATTGATCAATTTAGATAAAGCTTCACCTAGTTTTTCCGCTTCTTTTCTAGCTTTAGGTGTAATTTTCAATTCAATCACAGCTGGTGGAACATGAATATTTTCTAAAAGCAGTTGATGATCAGATGCACAAAGGGTATCTCCGGTTCTGGTCACTTTCATACCAACCAAAGCTACGATTTCACCAGGACCAGCTTCTTTAATCTCTTCTCTGTCTTTAGCTCTAATTCTAAAAATTCTACCTGCACGTTCATATTTCCCTTTGCTGGAATTATAGAATTGCATACCAGAAGAGATTGTTCCTGAGAAAATTCTAATAAAAGTTTGTTGACCAACATAAGGATCATTGATCAGTTTAAAAGCAAGTGCAGCAAAAGGTTCTTTAGAAGAAGGATTTCTTGTAATTGTTTTTTCAGATTCATCAACATCAGATCCAACAACAGCCCCTACATCGATAGGAGAAGGTAAGAAATCAACAACAGCGTCCAATAACAATTGAATTCCTTTATTTTTGTACGCAGCACCACAAAAAACGGGTGTAATTAACAGTTTAAGCGTTGCTTCTCTGGCAGCTTTCATAAAAAGAGGATAAGGGATCTCTTTTTCCTCAAGGAAAAGATCAGCCATTTCATCGTTGAAATCTGCTAAAGTGCTGATTAAAACATTTCTTGCTTCTTTAGCTCTTTCTATATAATCAGCAGGAATCTCTTTTTCAACGCTTTTGGTATCATCGAAATAGAACGCTTTGAATTTGATTAAATCGATCATCCCTTCAAAAGTATCTTCACTTCCAATAGGGAGTTGGAATGGTATAGCATTGGCGTCCAAATGACCATTCATTTGAGCAACTACTTCTGAAAAGTCAGCACCTGTTCTGTCCATTTTGTTAACAAATCCAATACGAGGAACTCTGTATCTGTCCGCTTGATTCCATACGGTTTCACTTTGAGGTTCCACACCACCAACGGCACAAAAAACAGCAATCATCCCATCGATAACTCTTAAAGAGCGTTCCACTTCGATGGTAAAGTCAACGTGTCCCGGAGTGTCAATCAAGTTAATCTGATGATCATTCCAGTGAGCTGTGATGGCAGCAGAAGCGATGGTGATCCCTCTCTCCTGTTCTTGTTTCATGAAGTCCATAGTAGCTTGACCATCATGAGACTCCCCAATTTTGCGATTCACTCCGGTAAAAAAGAGAATCCTTTCAGAAACAGTTGTTTTTCCTGCATCAATGTGAGCTGCAATACCGATGTTTCTGAGTTTTGAAATTGAATTTGTCATAAAATAAGGCAAATAGTGTATATGATAAAAATAGTATAATCTTAATTAGCAACAAGATAAATGAAATTCAAACATTTATTTTGAGGGGTGCAAATATACAAAAAAAAATGAAATAATTGGTTTTGTAACTTTTTTTTAAAAAAAAGGGTGTACTCTCTTGTAAAAAGTGCTCCATAAGTGTATCTACCTGTATACTAAACGCACTTAGGAAACACTCTTTAAGTGTTTCAGGCTTAATTATTGGAGCATGTTTTGGGCTTGTTTGACCCCTTTAATGAAAGTATCGATCTCCTCTTTGGTATTGTAAAGTGCAAACGAAGCCCTTATAGTTCCAGGAATCCCGAATTTTTGCATAATAGGTTGTGCACAATGGTGTCCGGTTCTGACTGCAATTCCTAAATGATCTAAAATTACACCCACATCATAAGGATGAATTGTTCCAATATTGAAAGATATTACGGCTACTTTTTCCGGACTTAAACCATAAAAATGAATATCAGGGATCTCATTCAACTGATTCATGGCGTAATCCAGCAGCTCATTTTCGTACAATGCAATCTTTTCAAGACCAATATTTTCAATATAGTCGATTGCTTTCATTAATCCGATCACATCCCCTACACCTGGTGTTCCTGCTTCAAATTTGAAAGGGAGTTCATTAAAAGTGGTCTTTTCAAAAGTTACCTGGCTGATCATCTCTCCACCTCCCTGATAAGGGGGTATTTTATTCAGCCACTCCTCTTTACCGTACATGACTCCAATACCCATAGGTGCATACATTTTATGTCCGGAAAAACAATAAAAATCACAATCCAACTCTTGAACATCTACTTTAGCATGAGAAACTGCCTGTGCTCCGTCAACCATCACCGGAATCCCTTTGGAATGGGCTTTTTCAATGATCATTTTAATAGGATTAATTGTTCCTAATACGTTGGATATGTGAGTAATCGCAATTATTTTTGTTTTAGATGTGATCAATTGATCTAAAAGCTCCACTTGAAGCACTCCATTGTAATCAAAGGGTATCACTTTCAGTTTTGCCCCATTTTTTTCACAAATCATCTGCCAAGGAACAATATTGGCATGGTGTTCCATTTCTGAAACTAAAACCTCATCTTCTTCATTCAAGAATACCTCACCAAAAGAACTTGCTATTAAATTTATTGATTCGGTTGTCCCTCGTGTGAATATCACTTCGTGGTGATGCTTTGCATTGATATAAGCTTGTACTTTCTTTCTGGAAAGTTCAAATTGGTCCGTTGCGAGTTGACTCAATGAGTGAACACCCCGATGAATATTACTATTGATTGTTTCGTAATAGTTAGTAATTGCATCAATAACAATTTGTGGTTTTTGAGTAGTTGCAGCATTATCAAAATAGATCAACGGTTTGCCGTGAACTTTTTGATTTAATATTTTGAAGTCCGTTCTATTGTTCATCAGAATTGGTGTCGTTAAGGTCACTATTTGGCTCAATATCATTCA
>JAEWUL010000220.1 GCA_023459435.1 Bacteroidota bacterium | reverse complement strand
AAGTCTATTACAAAACATAGATCAAAATCTATCGCATTAGAAAGTTCACTTTCTCTTTCCAGTAAACTGTTAAACATAAAATTTAACACGTTTTCTATATTGAAAAGTTACACTGCAAATCTAAAAGCGCATTAGGGCGGAGCCGGGCTGTGCGTTGGGGAAGCCGGAATGCCCAAAAGAAGAATAAAAAAATTATGCTTCTTTCTCCTCTTTCTTTTGGAAAAAGGAGAGTATGAGTAGGTAAACAGCGCACGCAACCAATACAAAAATGGTGGCTGTGGCTGTGCCAGTAGTGTCTTGAATCCAGCCCATAAGTGGTGGAATGGCTGCACCGCCAGAAACGGCCATGATCATTAAGCCAGAGATTTCATTGGCACGTAATGGATATTTCCCTACAGTAATCGAGAAAATTAATGGGAAAATATTGGCAACACCCAGTCCAATGATAAATATGATCACCATCGCAGACATAGGAGTTGGGGCAAACATCAAGCCTAATATGGACCCCAGACCAATAATCGATGACCAGATAAAGAATTTACGACTGCTTAATCGGGCTAACAACAAGGCTCCACCAAAAGTTCCGATCATTTTGGCAAAGAAGTAAACACTTCTTCCTAACTCTGCAAACTCTTGTTTACACTGAAACTTATCTAATAAAAATTGACCTGAAATGGTGTTAATTCCGACATCTATACCTACCACAAGGAAAATTCCGATCACCATGGAAGTGATATACCCATTGCCAAAAAGTTTCAAGGAGGAGGCAAAAGTGGCTCTTTTTTCAGTGTTTATCGTTTCTTCAATTTTGGAAAAGTATAACCAAATTACTGAGATTAAAGATACAATACCAAAAACTAAAAATGTTAATTTCCAGTTATGATCTCCAAATTGATTCGCAAAAAAAGCGGTCAATGGAGCTGCAACCATTGATCCCAGTGCTTTGATGAATTGAGAAAAACTTAAAAAACTGGATCGTCTGTTGGTAGGAACCACATCAACCAATAAAGGGTTTGCCGATACCTGAACAATCGTATTCCCGATTCCTAACAATGCAAATCCAATGAGGGCTGTTGTAAATGAGTAAAAGAAAAATGGTATAAAAAGACCAATCGCTGTCACTAACATACCTATGTTAAGAACGTTTCTTTTCCCAATTCTGTCTTGCAAAACACCTACAGGGATCGATAAAATAAAGAACCATAAGAACACTGCGAATGGGATTAGTTGTATCAGGGTGTTGCTCATTTCAGGATTATCAAGTTTAACACGATCAACACTAATGCCAACCAAGTCACAAAAACTCATCACAAAGAAGGAGAGGAGGACAGGGAATAAAAATTGAGTTTTGATTTTTTTATTTTCCATTTTAGTATCAATAAATTACATTAAAGGTAAAAGATTTTTTATTTTTTCAAAGTAGGTGTTGTCAATTAAAACAGCACTTCCAATCATTGAGGCAGATTCTTTCAAGTCAGAAATTTGAAGATTTACTTTATTCCCATGAGCGATGAGATATTCTTGCATTGCAGGTCCAAAAAGATGAAAAGCGTATGAGATATTACCCCCCATTACTAAGGTTTCCACCTGAAACCGTTCCATCCAGGGATGTAGAAAAAGGGCCAGTTTTGTTCCAAAATCGTCAAAGAGTTCTTTTGCCACAGGGTCTTTATCAGCTAATTCAGCCAACTCTTTAACGCCAGAAAGTTCTTGTTTTGTTATGAGTTTATATCGGTTTAAAAAACCTCGGGTTGAGAAGTAATCATCAGCATTTCCATTTTCAAAAGGGAGATGCCAAACACAACCATTTTCCGGAACCTCTTCACCGGTAACTACTGGCAACCGATCAGCCAAGAATGCAGAACCAAAACCGGTTCCTAAAGTGATCGCTAAAGAACGTTTGGTCCCGGCTGTTTTTCCAATCCACTCTTCCCCAATAGCAAAAGCAGTAGCATCATTGATAAAACGGATTGGAAAATCTTCAGGAAGATTGAGCTGTTTCCTGATTTCAAAAGGGACATTAACCCCATATAAAGATTCATATTTTTTGTTATTGCCTTTAAACAATGCCACTCCGTTTGCATAATCGAATGGACCAGGCATTGCAAAGCCAATCCCTTCCAAATGGTCCATGCCGGTTTTTTGAATGGTTTTATGTATTGTTTGAGCCCAAATGGTAATAATCTCCTCTTTCGTACCTTGATTGTTCAGGTCGCTTTCAAAAAGCGTATCCGGTAAATAATGTTGCTTTGTGATATCACATGCAGCGCAACTCACATGTGAACCACCAATATCAACTCCTATAGCAAATGATTTCATATTGTATTTTTAAAGATATAATTTCTGAAAAAGGATCCACTTACACCAACCTGCACGTCAAAATGAGCCACAAAGATAATAAAAAATCCATTGGTTTAAGATTTTTTAATACTTTATCCATCTCTTTTTTCATCACTTTTCAAGATGTTGACTTTAAAATGTTGACAATTAAATCGATAATCTATTGGTTGCTTTTGGTTTTTTTATTTTCTTTGCTGTTATTTTTAGACTTTTTCTAATGAAACGATTGATTGTATTCCTTATCATAACACTTAACGGGATTTTTGTACTTGCCTCACATACAGTACATGCATCAAAAGACACATCTGATTATATCCGAAAACTCTCCAACTCTTTTGAATTAAATGGGGAATATCAAGTAGATTTTACCCATCTGGCTCTGTTTAATGATCAGAAAATGAGGATGTTCAATTATTATCCCAATATGCGTGGGGTTGTCAATTTCGGCGTTCGGTATAGATTTTTATTTTTCAATTACTCTTTTAATGTCAAAGAGAACGCCACCTATAATCATCTTTATGGAAAAACGGTGTTTAACCAGATTGCATTTGGGGTAAAAACAAGACCAGTGTGGGCCATTTTTTACTATAGCAAACATCAGGGTTTTTTTATCTCAGAGGAACAATTGCTGTTTCCTACTTTTGGAACGGATTCACTATATGAACAAAATAGCTCGCTGAAAACAAAACGTCTTGGATTTAGATTGGACTTTATTTTCAGCAAAAAATTCTCTATGGAAGCTGCATTTGAATATTCAAAAATACAAAAGAAAAGTGCCGGATCGTTTGTTTTACGATTAAATCCTGAATTTAGCCATTTTGAAGCCTTGGACAAACCGATCATTCCAGTACAATATCTCAGCCATTTTGAAGGATTGCACTATTTCTATAAAACCAATTTTTATAATTTTGGAATGGGTTTAGGATATGCATACTCATGGGTAGTGGGTCCTGTCAATTTTTCTAATTTTGCCATGATAGGCCCCACCATCCAATTGTACGCTTATGATCGCTTATCTGTTGCTTTCCCTCTATTGTTGAACTTTAAAAGTTCGATTAGTTTTAATGTCAAGAATTTCTATGTAGGAGCATTAGCCTCCTTGGACATTCAAAACTATAAACTTCTGGATAATAGGATACGCAAACAAAGTTTAGCATTTATCCTTAGAGCAGGGATCAGATTTTAATTTACCCCAATATCTCCGTTGATTATTTTATGGGAATATAAATATCAGTCTGTAATTTTTCAGGTTTTGTTTTTTCAGGATCATTAATGTAAATTTCAAAACCGGGACGATCATCAGGTTCATTACCACTCTCAGGCATCCAGGTTCCAAATATAAACCCATAAGAATCAATGAGTTTGTCATAACTCCCTTTGTGTCTGAAAATGGCACATTTGCCACCAGGAATCACTTTAAATCCAATCGCTCCTTCCGGTTTGATCTCTTTACGGATTGCAATACAAGCGTCATATCTCAATTTTGCTTCATCTGTGATTGTCGGATCATCATGACTAATCCCAATGAATTGAGTTTTAAATCCAAAATGTTTCTTTTCTGAAGCGTAAGTGCAAACGGTTTCCCACGCTTTAGAGGCACTTTCACCATAAGGTCCAAGAGATTGTGTATATATTACCGATATTGGTTCAATGTTTTTGATTTTCGGTTCAATTGTTAATTGATCTTTAATATTCATCTTTTTTTCGTTTTTAATGTGTTGATAACTAATATTAATGGTCTCGCGAAACTCTAATGGGGAAATAGTAAACCGCTTTTTGAATGCTTTATTGAAAGAGGTAGGATTTTCGTATCCCACTTTCATAGCAATCTCTTGAACAGGCAAATTGGTTAATCTCAAAAGTTGAGCGCTGCTTTCCAATCGGATCCTGATGATGTAAGCACCCAGAGGTTCTCCTAAATAAGCGCGCATAATTCTTTGAAAATGGAAGTCGGAATAGTTTCCCAATTGAGCTAATTGTTTCATGTCTAGTTCCTCACCTAAATGAAGATTGATATAACCAATCACTTTATTGATCCGCTCAAAATATCCTTTTCGTGTTTCCTCTTTTCCAATGGTCATTGTTGTATGATTTAGATTGCAAAAATAAAAACAATAAGTCAGATATTCTTTTCCAATCTTGCTGATTATTGATGATTTTAAAAATATCGCCATTTTGAACAACTAATGATTTTATAATATAATGAAAATGAGCGATCCAACAGCAATTAAAATCCATAAACTAATACCAAGGGCAAAGCTTCTAAATCCCGATTTTTTGATTTCATTGATCGTAATATTGGAACCAATAAGGAATAAAGCTACTACCATTCCCCTTTTCCCCAACCAGTTGAAATGGGAATAACTCTCATGAAATTGAGGAACAAAGTAAGCAAAAAGTATCGCTAGGACAAATATTAAGATAAACCATGGAAATTGAATCCGTTTTGTATTACGCTCTCTATTCATAAAAGCAATGACTATAGATAATGGGATGATCCATAATGCTCTGATCAGTTTAACGGTAGTGGCAATTTGAAGCGCTTTTTCACCATAAATTGCTCCTGCACCAACAACTGAACTAGTGTCATGAATCGCAATAGCAGCCCAATTGCCGAATGATTCTTGTGATAACGATAATTGACGCCCAATAAATGGAAATACAAATAATGCTACCGCATTCAAAACGAAAATAACAATTAGGGCAAAGGAACTTTGGTAGCTTTTGCTGTTAATGATAGGTGCAATTGCCGCAATCGCGCTTCCACCGCAAATTGCAGTTCCTGAAGCAATTAATAGGGTTGTGTTTTTCTCTACTTTAAATAGTTTCCCTAATAATATTCCAAGTAACATGACTACAATTACAGAAATAATGGTCTCATAAAATCCGGTTTTTGAAGCTGAAATGACTGTTTGTAAACTCATCCCAAATCCCATTAATATAATCGATAATTGCAAGATCTTGGAAGTGTATTTACTCAAATAATCATGCTTAATTTCCAAAATAGATAAAACAATACCTACAAATAAAGCTATCGCCGGTGTCATAAATGGTAAAAAACAAATCCCAATAATGAACAAATATAAATGATTACGAATTTTAATTTTAATATCTTTTTTCATACTTATTTTTTTGGCAAAAGTATAGTATGATCTATTGTTAGTACATAGATCCCATTTGTCAAATCTCTGATCTCAATAGGTTGATCGATTTGAGTATAGGTTGATTTTAAAACCTTCCTCTTTTAAGTACCTGATAGCAGAAGCAACAGTTGCGGGATCTGTATAACCACCACCGGCAGCTGAAGTGCATGCGGGTAATCCAACAGCTACCTTTGAAGCCGGAAGACCTGAGAAAAGCCCTCCTGTTGTATTAAATCCCTGTATGGTTGCTTCAGTAAGAGCTACAATAAAATCTACTGTACCTTGAGTATATATGACTCCATCTAACCCATAAATCGTGCCACTATTGTATAATTGAACAGAAATAATATCTATGTCATCTCTGAGTGCATGAATAAGGGGTAAATAGCCACCCCAAATAGACCCGTATGTAGACATTCCCCCTTGTACATAAGCTGTTTCAGGGGCCATGGTTAACCACATCTTATGTCCATAGGTGGTTTGAAAAGTACTCATAATCGATTGAATAGCACTGATTAGATTTAGTGATCCGGTATTTGTTGGAGTACTGATAGTTCCTGATGCACTGATACAGTCACCATGTTCGATATCGATATCTAATCCATCAAAACCATAAGTTGCGATGAGGTTGTTTAACGAAGTAATGAAATTTTGCTTTTGAGTATTATCAGTCAGATTGATAACACCTGTCGCTCCACCAATACTTAAAAGT
The DNA here is from genome assembly GCA_023459435.1 of Bacteroidota bacterium. GTDB lineage: Bacteria > Bacteroidota > Bacteroidia > Bacteroidales > WCHB1-69 > UBA5429. The sequence goes on along the minus strand of JAEWUL010000220.1, from coordinate 1,806 downwards.
ACTTTTTTCCCATCATTTTGAAGTGCCTGAATATCAGCAATAAAGGCAGGATTTGATTGACTATAAATCATATTAGAACAGCAGACGATACATGCTGTTATGAATAAGTATATCCGGGTATGTTTATTTTTCATTTTTTTTGGTTTTAAATTTGTAGTTAATACCCAGATAAGTACTCATAACAATGTTATAATAAGGGATAAAACCTGCAGAGATGTCAAAATCATCATTAATGGAGTATTTATATTCAATTTCTCCACCGTACCAGATGAAGCGTTGTTGCCAGGGATCCGTTTCATTGCCATAAATGGGATGAGTTTGAACATACCCATCCAATTCATACCAACTTCTTCTGAACATATAAGTTGGCCCAATACCTAACTGGAGCAAATGTCGTCCAATTTTAAATACCCTTACTCTGATCCCCAAATGGGTAACGCCAGCAAATTGTAATGCACAATCAGCAAAGAAATTTTGAGCGATCTTAATGGAAACAATATCTTTATATACAAAATGATTATAGGAACCAATCACACCGAAATTTACTACAAAAACAGCTTTATCGTCCAGTTTAAATGGCATTAAATGGGCATTTAAGGGATCCCCCTTAGGATGTATGGCCAAACCGAAAAACTGAATTCCGACATTATTTTGGGAATAGATCCTAGAGGTAGTTGTACTAAACAAAATCAAGAGAAGAAAAATTATTTTCATTTTTAAAAACATTGATATTAAAACAGTTCTTTTGGCAAAAATATAGTTTTTATTTTTATTAAGGAGTTCATTCGTTCATATATCTGCATTCTAAATTTTTTGGATGTTTAATATCAATACGGAGATTCTGAAAGAGAACCCTTAAAATGGGATTCCCAAATTAACGGTCCATGAGTTTTCCTGTGAATCAAAAAGATGTCCGTAAATGATTCGGATAGGTCCTATGGGGGTAGTAACACCTATTCCCACGTGCCATCCTGATAATACGTACAATTTTTCAATCTCTTCAGGAAGCACCGTTGTGTTGGGATTAAAAAATGAAACAGCTTCGGCCCCCCCGTGAACAAAGAAATTTCGATAGAACATATATTGAAGTGTTACTCCGGCCTTCGCAAATCCGTTGGTTAGAATATGCCCTTTTTGTATTCCCATCATGGTAACTTCATTCATTTTATTCTGGAATTCCATCCCTCCAATGATAAACCGTTCAGTCAGAAATGGAGTGTTTAACGAAAAACCGGCACTTAATGAGGGATAAATAGTGAAGTTATGAATATTGAAATAGTGTCTGAAGTCTAGTTTTAAAATCACATTATATTTTGCAAGCCCTTCAGGATACAAAAGACTTAAAGCATTGCTGATTTTTCCTCCATAAACTTGTTTGACAAAAGTGTTCAGATAACTCCCTTTTGTTGGATAAAAGGGATTGTTGAGGCTGTTGATGTTGAAATTTACAGTAGAATAGAATTCAGAATATTGTAATTTGTTGATTTCAAAAAGATATTGCATGCCATCTTTAAAGGAGACCCCATAATAATTTCGTCCAAAGGAAAGGTCCAGAATACCATTTTTCCATAGTCGGATCCTGCTACCCAGTTTTACATTGAAGTTGTTGGAATAGAAAAACCCCAGTGTATATACGTTGTTGTTTTCATCTCTGACAATATTGGGCATTTGGGATCTGTTTAGAAAAAGATCTGCATAAAGTCCGGCTCTTTTCCCTTTAAAGGGAATATACTCATAGTTAAATTGTAATTTTGGATATTCAGAGATTCCGATATTCAGTTTCATCAATGAAGAGGGGAGCAGTAG
>JAEWUL010000219.1 GCA_023459435.1 Bacteroidota bacterium | reverse complement strand
TCATATAGTAAATTAATTAAGGGAATCCCCTAAGAAAATATATGATTTTTTGCCAATATCCGAAGGTGATTCATTTGAAGCGGCAAAGATACAAAAAAAAACTGACTTTCAACCACTTATAAAATATCATTTTTTTGCCTAAAAATGAATGATATCCCATAATTTTTGTTTAATTTTGTCTATTGTTAAAAAAAACTTACTATCATGAAAAAGATTACACTCATTTTATTAATTTTTATTGCATCTGGATGTGCTGATTTAATTAAAATCGCAAATAGCTTGCCTCAGTCTACAACCAGTTCATCTATAGATATTGCAGGTGGTTTAAAGGAAGCTCTCAAGAAAGGAATTACAAATCAAGTTACCAAACTTACATATACCGATGGTTTTTATAATAATCAGCTGGTTAGAATTCTCCTTCCCAATGAATTAAAAGTAGTTGAACAAACCTTGAGAAACGTTGGATTGGGTTCTCTTGCGGATAAAGGAATTAAAATGTTAAATACGGCTGCATCAGACGCGGTAAAGGAGGCAACCCCCATTTTTGTCAACGCAATTACTACAATGTCTTTTACAGATGCCAGAGGGATTTTGATGGGTGGTCAGGAAGCAGCTACTCAATATTTAATCAGAACAACTTCATCCAGTTTATATTCAAAATTTTTCCCTGTTGTTAAAAACTCATTTTCTAAGGTTGGTGCTGATGCGGTTTGGAAGGAGATCATCACAAAATACAATAGTCTTCCCATGGTAAATAAAGTAAACCCTGATTTAAACGACTATGTAACTAAAAAAGCAATGGATGGGGTTTTTAAAATGATTGCTATTGAGGAAAAAAATATCCGAACCAATATTAATGCCAGAACATCTACCTTATTAAAACAAGTTTTTGCATTACAAGACAAATAAATTGAACCATTTGAACGTTCATTAATTAACAAATGTTTGAAATATGAAAAGGTACTTAGTTTTATTATGTGTTATTGTGATGCTATTATTAGCGCAAAGTTGTAAAAGAGCATCAACTTCAGGATTTAAATCAGACAACTTCTCTAATGGGAAAGCAGGTGAGTTGGTTTTAGTAATGGACAATCAATTCTTTACTGATTCTACAAGAAAAATAATTGAAAATGTCCTAACTCAACCACAACCTGCCATCAATCAAATTGAACCAATGTTTGATTTACTCCGTTTTAATAAAACGGATTTTTCCTCCATGTTCCAAAGACATCGAAATATCGTTCATTTTGACATCAACCCAAATTACAGTGGCAACAAACTGACTGTATAAAAAAATGTATGGTCAAATCCACAAATTTATGTGCATATCAAAGGGAATAACGTTGACTCATGTATTCAAATCTTTTTGGAACAAGAGGATCAGTTTCTTCCTTTTTTATATGAAAATGATCTTAAAAGATTACAAACCTTTTATCAAACCAATAAAAATGCAGGTGTAGAAGCTAAAATTAAAGAAAAGTTTGGCTATACCATTAGCGTACCTCAACATTACTTTATTGCCAGAGAAGAAGATGATTTTTTATGGTTACGTTTCAGAACAGCTAAAAATGACCGTTTTATCATGATTTATAAATCGCCAGTAACAGATTTAACCCGTGAAAATCTGATCAAGATACGTAATGAGTTTACCAAAAAATATGTCCCTGGTGCTATTAAAGGGGCATATCCCATTGTTGCCGAAAATGATGGATTCCCAATTTATATGCCAATAAAAGTTGCCTCTAGAAACGGATATGAACTTCGGGGAATGTGGGAATCTGTTAATGATCATATGGGAGGACCTTTTTATAGTTTCACTTTTATGGATCCATCAGGACAAAATAGTATCACAATTGATGGATTCGTTTATGCTCCTCAGGAAGAAAAAAGAGACTATATCCGAGAGGTAGAAGCTGTTGTTAAATCCATAAAATAATTTAAAGTTCAAAATTTAAAATTTAAGGGGAACAATTCCCCTTTTTTTTCGTCCAATCAAAACGTGAGCATATCTAAAATTGACAAGGAACTGTTGGAAGGCTGTCTTAAAAATGACAGATTAAGTCAGCGTAAGCTATACGAGAAGTACGCTTCAAAGATGTTGTTGGTATGTATGAGATATGCAAAAACAAAAGAAGATGCTGAAGATATTCTGATAGAAGGGTTTGTAAAAGTTTTTTCAGCACTGGAAAAGTTTAAAATGGAAAGTTCTTTGGAAACGTGGATACATTCAATTATGGTTAATGCTTCTATCTCCTATTTCAGGAAAAACAACAAGCATTATATGGTGGATTCAATTGATGAGGGGAATATGGATATTCCCAATGAATATGATTTGGATGGATTGGATCATCTGACCGGTAAAGACCTGCTAAACATATTACAACAGATGCCTGAACATTTCAAATGTGTCTTCAATTTAGTTGCATTTGAAGGTTATGATTATGAAAAGATTGCTGAAGAACTCGATATCAATATAGGAACTGCCAGGTCAAGAATGTCTAAAGGAAAATCCTGGTTACAAGAAAGGATCAAAACTATGCATAACAATCAATGAATTGGATGTAGGTTTAAAAGTAAAAAAAATGGAACAAAACAAGTTAAAAGATTTACTGGAACAAGTAACGGAACAACCTTCAAATGAGTGTTGGTCCGGTATAGAGTCTCGTTTAGACGTGTTGTTTCCGACTGATATATCTCAATCGGCGATGAATAGTGGGCCAACAGGAGCGTCACCTTCCGGTTCATTTTTATCAAAAATTGCTGCCGCTCCTCTTAAAGCAGCTGCTATCATAGGTTCCAT
>JAEWUL010000218.1 GCA_023459435.1 Bacteroidota bacterium | reverse complement strand
ACTGGATGCAATCTCATTAATCGTTTTTAACCCTTTTGCTGCTTCTAATGCCACTTTTGATTTAAAAGCGGAGCTGAACTTTCTTCTTGACTTTTTTTCCATAAGACAACTTTTTAAAAATTTTTATACGTTAACTTTTAATTTTTGTTGCCCTAAAAAAGGGAACCATTATACTACTTCAATCAAATCCAAATTTCCAAAAAACTATTTCATATTCTTATGAATACTCTCCCTAATGAACTAATTTTTGAATATTTTTTGAACGACATGGAAAGCTTCCGATTCAATAAAATAGAACCCAGCAGGGAGATCTTGTAGCTTAATGATGGTATTTTCAGACTCAAAAATTCCCTTTTTTACCTCTTTTTTGGCACTGTTGTAAATGGTATAGCTACTTCCTACCATGTTGAAGGGTACTTCAATCTTGATAATATTTGATGTAGGATTCGGATATATTTTGATACTGGATTGGGATACTCTCGTTGAAACTCCCGCTGAACTACCCCAAATCATATTTACAAATTCGGGATGATCAATAAAAGGGTTCCTATTGTGTTGATACTGATAGTATATGATGTCGTTTCTCCTTCTTTCTTTCTCGTCTACAGGATCTTGGATATGCCAAAGTAATAGATCCGACAGTTTAGCCATCACTCCGGATGGTTCGTTATTATTCGATGGGATGGTGTCTACAATCTCTAATTCAGGTTCTCCATTTTCGCCTTCGTATCTAACGGCCATGTAAAATATCATACGTGCTACATCTCCTTTGTCTTCATCTCTAGGTTCCCAGATATGGTCAGTAGTACTGGTGTATGAACCCGTTGGGATGGCTCCACTTAACAAATAAGGAACAGTGCATTGTGCAAAATAACGACTGTTTCTGGCTGAATTGACAGAACTATGGATGGGTCTGATATGATGCACGTCCGTTCCGGCAGGTGGATTAGTGCCAAAGCCACCATGTACTTTAGCCCAGACATGTTCCCGTTCCCACCCATTTCCATTGTTATATTCCTGTGCTCCATTAACACTGATATTGGTGTATATCAAAAGTACATTTTCCGGATTATTCGGATCCTGATCTGTAATTTTTAATATATCCCAAACATCTGTATTTGAAGATGTATACGGAAAAGTAGTATGATTCTTGATGGTCAGGTAAAGCGCGTTTTTAAGAGATGTTCCCGATAACCCTATCGTTGTATTGTAATAATCCGGGGGTATTTGTCCATATGAATATCCACAAATAATCAATATAATGTATAATATGTATAGGCACTTTTTCATGATAATATAAAATTGAAAATTTTGTCAGTGTAAAAATACTACAAAATTTTCAATTTTGTGTTTAAAGTCGAAAAATGACAAAAAGAAACGAAATAATGCAAGTTTAGCCCTTTAAAGCTTCTGCACCACCCACAATTTCATTTAATTCGTTGGTAATCGCTGCCTGACGGGCATTGTTGTATTTGAGTTTCAGATCTCGTAATAGTTCAGTAGCATTGTCTGTTGCTTTAGACATAGAAGTCATACGTGCACCATGTTCAGAAGCAATAGAGTCTAAAATGGTTTTATACAATTGAATCTTTAAAATCTTAGGGATCAATAGTTCCATCAACTCCTCTTTTGAAGGCTCAAAAATGTATTCAGTTACACTGTTGCAGTTCATATGCTCCGAATCCTTTTTTTCAATTGGAAGATAATGTTCCGATTCGATTCTTTGAGTTGCAGGATTGACAAACTTATTGTATAAGATTTCAATCTGATCATATTTTTCAGTAGAAAATTGATCCATAAGGTGCTCTGCTAACACTGAAACATCTTCAAATTTTGCTTTCTCCAAAATGGTGTCATAATATCCAACAATAGGATATCTTTTTTCCAACTGTTCTTTCCCTTTTTTGCCAATACAAATCAAATCAAGGTTTTTTGATTCACATTGGGTTTTGTATTTGTTTTTGACAACGGTATTAACTTCTTTAACAATAGAAGTGTTAAATCCACCACAAAGACCTCTGTTGGAAGTGATCACAACTAAAAGAACTTTTTTGATCTCTCTCTGGATGAATAATGGTGCATTTGAACTCTGTTCAATTGAAGTGCAAAGGTCTGATAAAATAGTATTCAACTTGTTTGAATAGGGGCGAAGTCCAATAATTGCAGTTTGCGCTTTACGTAATTTGGATGCAGATACCAATTTCATCGCACTAGTAATCTTCTGTGTTGATTGAACAGAAATGATCCTATTCCTAATTTCTTTTAAACTGGCCATATAAAAGTGTTGTAAGTTCTATTCGATTATATTTCGTATTGTTGAGCTACTTCGATACAAACAGATTCTAATACTTGTGTAACTGTATCATCGATGATCCCTTTTTTAATAGATTCAAGGGTTTCAGGATGATATTCTCTTAAATGGATCAGGAAATTGGTTTCAAAATTCTTGATATTATGAACAGGTACTTTTTGAAGCAATGATTTCACACCACAGAAAATGATGGCAACCTGTTCCTCCACTTTCATAGGAGAATATTGGGGTTGTTTCAAGATTTCAACATTTCTGACACCTCTGTCCAACACATTTTTTGTGGCCTGATCTAAGTCAGAACCAAATTTGGCAAATGCTTCCAATTCACGATATTGTGCCTGATCCAGTTTTAATGTTCCGGCAATTTTTTTCATAGATTTGATCTGTGCATTTCCTCCTACTCTGGATACAGAGATCCCAACGTTGATTGCTGGTCTTACACCGGCATTGAATAGGTTTGTTTCGAGGAAAATCTGCCCATCGGTAATCGAGATAACATTGGTTGGAATGTAAGCCGAAACGTCACCAGCCTGTGTTTCTATAATCGGAAGTGCGGTAAGTGATCCACCCCCTTTTACGATAGGTCTTAAAACTTCAGGTAAATCGTTCATCTTGGCTGCAATCTCATCAGACTCAATAATCTTAGCTGCTCTTTCCAATAATCTTGAATGTAAATAGAAAACATCTCCTGGATACGCTTCACGTCCGGGTGGACGACGAAGAAGTAAGGAAACTTCACGATATGCAACCGCTTGTTTGGATAAGTCATCATATATAATTAAAGCCGGTCTTCCGGTATCACGGAAAAATTCTCCGATACAAGCACCTGCAAATGGAGCATAAAATTGCATAGCTGCTGGATCTGATGCAGTGGCAGTGATCACAACGGTATAAGGCATTGCACCTTTTTCTGTAAGCGTTTTTACAGTATTTGCCACAGACGAACCTTTTTGTCCAATTGCCACATAGATGCAATAAACAGGCTCTCCTTTGTCATAAAACTCTTTCTGGTTAATAATTGTATCAATAGCAATAGCTGTCTTCCCTGTCTGACGGTCACCAATGATCAACTCACGTTGTCCCCTTCCAATGGGAATCATAGCATCAATAGCCTTGATCCCGGTTTGTAATGGCTCTTTTACCGGTTGACGAAAAATAACTCCGGGAGCTTTTCTTTCAATAGGCATCTCATAGAGTGTTCCCGTGATCTCGCCTTTACCATCAATAGGTTCACCTAAAGTGTTAATAACCCTACCCAACAAACCATTACCTACTTTTATGGAAGCAACTTTTCCGGTTCTTTTACAAATATCCCCTTCATTTAATGTTTTGGCATCCCCTAAAAGAACAATACCCACATTATCCTCCTCAAGATTCAAAACAATTCCCATTATGCTAACACCCTCTTTTTCAAAGGTTACTAACTCCCCTGAAAGGGCATTCTGTAATCCATAAACACGTGCAATTCCGTCCCCTACAACAAGTACTGTCCCAGTCTCTTGAAGTTCGGTTCCAGCATCAAAATTTTGTAACTGTTGGCGAAGTATAGCGGTAACTTCTGATGGTTTAATTTCTGACATTATTAAATCTATTTAGATACTGTTTGTTTTTAATAAGATACTTTATATTTGTTTTGTGAAAACTCATTCTTTAACCTGGATATCTTTGAACTGATTGATGCGTCAATTAAAATATCATCCACTTTTATAATAATACCACCAAT
>JAEWUL010000217.1 GCA_023459435.1 Bacteroidota bacterium | reverse complement strand
GAACAACATTTTGACCATAGCTGCTTCATCGCCGCGGGAAATAATTTTGTAGGGAAGAGGGGGTACTATTTCGACCTGAATTTCTCCATCACCGAGATCGGTAAACCCCTTGATGGCATTATTCGATGCATGTATTTTGGTATTAACCGGCACAAAGTTGATGATATCAGCCCAGGATTTCACGGTAAAGAGGTCATCAGTGATCGGGATCGATTGTCCTTTAAAAGTGACAATATTCACTTTATTACCCTGATCGACGAAATAGGCGATCAGATCTTGTTTCAGTTTCACCTCTTGTTTTCCGTTATAGAACACGAGGTATGTATTGATCTCCTGACTTTGTTTATATTCGGTCACTTTTCTCAGGGTTCCATTTTGGTCGTAATAGTTCCAGACTCCGATTTTAAAACCTTTATGGAAATCCCCTTTGATAGACAGTTTTCCATCTATATAATAACTTTCGGCGGTTCCACTTCGTTGGCCGTTTAGATAATTCTCTTTAGTACAAGGAGTTCCATCCACATAAAAAGTTCTGGCAGGACCATGCAACGTATCATTTCGATAATTGAGTTCTTCGAGGAGGATACCGGAAGAGGAGGAGTATGTTTTCCAGGCACCATTTTTCTTTCCGGACTTATAGTTTTCCACCTTTACAAGGGTAGAGTCCTCATCCCAGTATTTCCATTCTCCATCTTTCAGCTGATCCAGAAAAATTCCTTCAGAAGCTTTTCTTTCATTGGTGTGATAGATGGTTGTTCTCACCTGATGTACTCCCTGCATAAAGTAGGTGATACTTTTCAGTTTTCCGTTCGGGTGATAATATTTGAATTCCCCGACAGGGACATTATCTTTAAAATTTCCTTCATAGATCAGCACTCCTTTATCATATTTTTTCCAGGGGCCTTGTTTATTCCCTTTCGGATCGATTCTATTTGGAGCTTGAGGTTGAGCGGTAAGATTCAACATAAAGAAGCAGAACAACAGAGGAATATATTTCATAGGTTTTTATGTATTATGGTTTTAAAAAAGCGTTCATGATGATCCCCCCTCCTATCAAATGATCATTTTCGTAGAAAACGGCAGATTGACCCGGAGTGGCTGCTGATATTGGTTGATCAAAAACACACTCATAATAATCTCCTTTTAATGAAATCCGAGCTATTTGACCATGATCTTTATATCTGATTTTCACTAAAGCAGTATAATCCACAGGTAATGCTGAATATTTCTGAATAGAAACGTCGGTTAGATGTAAAATATTGGATAGCAGATCCTCTTTTTCACCTAAAATCACTCTATTTTTTTCCGGATCGAGTTTTGTGACATAAACGGGGTGCCCCATAGCCACTTCCAGCCCTTTTCTTTGTCCGATGGTATAGAATGGGTACCCTTTATGTTTCCCAAGCCATTTTTCATTTTTATCAATGATCACACCACCTCTTAGTTTTTCACAGATTTCTGGGGCATGGATTTGCAAAAAGGAACGGTAATCACCATTGGGGATAAAGCAGATATCATAACTTTCCTTTTGTTCAGCGATCTCAACCAACCCAAACTGACGGGCTAAATCTTTGATCTCTGTTTTATGAAACCCACCTAGAGGGAAAAGGGTTCTTTCAAGGATCTCCTGATTCAGTTTCCACAACACATAAGACTGATCTTTCACAGCATCTACGCCCTGAATGAGGAAATAGCGATTGTTTTCCATTATTTTTTGCACATAATGGCCTGTAGCAATCAGATCACATTGAAACTGATCAGCCAGAGCCAAAAAGGTACCAAATTTCATGGTTGGGTTGCACCAAACACAGGGATTTGGAGTTTGTGCATTCAAATACGCATCAATAAACGGTCTGATGATATTTTGATAAAATTCGTTTTGAATATCCACTACATGGTGTTCCATATTCAGTTTAGCAGCCAGATCTTGAGCTTTAAGGATATAATCTGAATCAGATTTAATCCCTGTTTTCCCGAAGTATGTTTCCTGATAACTCCAAACTTTTAAAGTTACTCCAATCAGATCATAACCTTGATCCAGGAGAAGTTTTGCGGCAACAGAACTATCCACTCCTCCACTCATAGCCAGTAAAACCTTTGTTTTTGCACTCATTTTTGAGATAATTCGATCAGTTTTTGTTTTACTTGTTCCATCAACCATTTAGGGGTAGATGTTGCTCCGCAAATGCCAATAGACTTAGCTTCATTGTATGGTAAAAGTTCCACACTTTCCAGATTGGAAATAAAATGGGAGTTGGGATTGATTTGTTTACATTTATTAAAAAGTTGAAGGCCATTAGAACTTTTCACACCTGATACAAATACGATCATATCATATTTCTCCACAAACTTTTCAATTTGCTTTTTTCTGTAACACACTTGTTTACAGGTTGTATCATAATAAGTGAAGATATTTCCCAATCCTTTTTCATCGTATCTCCTTTGGATCTCATTAACAAAAAGCATAAAGAAATCCACATCAAAAGTGGTTTGCGTGTACATCACGGATGGTTTTGAAAAATCGATCAGATCGAGATCCTCTTTTTTAGAAATCACGATTCCATTCTGATTGGTTTGTCCCAAGAGACCGATCACTTCAGCATGACCTTTTTTACCGGCAATCAGGACCTGTCGTTCCGGATTAGACAGAAACATCTTTTTGATTTTCTTTTGCAGGGTTAAAACCACCGGGCACGTTGCATCAATAAGTTGGATATTATTTTTTTCTGCAATTTGGTATGTTTCGGGAGGTTCTCCGTGGGCTCTAATCAGGACCGTGCAATCTTTCAAAGTCAAAAACTGATCATAAGTGATCTGAATCAATCCCATTTTAGAGAGTCTCTCTTCTTCTTTATCGTTATGGACAATATCCCCCAGACAATAAAGAGATTTATGATCAAAGAGGTACTCTTCTGCAGTATTTACGGCATTGGTAACACCAAAGCAAAATCCGGCATTTTTTGCAACTTCAATCTCCATCACTACCAGTTTTCAGGGAAAAGGGAATCTATGAACTCTGCACGGTTAAAAACCTGAATTTGGTCAATTTTTTCACCGACACCAATATATTTCACAGGGATATTAAACTGATCGGAGATTCCAATAACGACGCCCCCTTTAGCTGTTCCATCTAATTTGGTGATAGCCAGAGCATTCACTTCTGTAGAGGCTGTAAACTGACGGCATTGTTCGATTGCATTCTGACCGGTAGAACCATCAAGAACCAAAAGGATTTCATGAGGAGCATCGGGTATTTGTTTGGTAATGACAGATTTAATTTTGGAGAGTTCCTTCATCAAAGGAAGTTTATTATGTAATCTTCCTGCAGTATCAATGATCACGACGTCCACTTTTTTAGAGATGGCGGAGGAGATGGTATCATAAGCAACGGAAGCAGGATCTGAGCCCATTTTTTGAGTAATGATGGGAACGCCGGCTCTTTCGGCCCACACTTCCAGTTGGTCGACAGCAGCAGCTCTAAAGGTATCGGCGGCACCAAGCATCACAGAATACCCTTTTGATTTGAATTTTTTCGCCAACTTACCAATGGTTGTTGTTTTCCCAACCCCATTGACGCCAACGACCATAATCACGTATGGCAAATCTCTTTTAGGAATTTCAAAATCATCAAGATCTTCCATTTTATTATCGAGAAGCAGGTCGATAATTTCCTCTTTTAAAATGGAGTTAAGTTGACTGGTACTGATATACTTATCTTTAGATACTCTATTTTCAATTCTGGAGATTATCTTCAAAGTGGTTTCAACACCTACATCGGAAGCGATCAGAATCTCTTCAAGGTTATCTAACACTTCATCGTCTACTTTTGATTTCCCGACGATTGTTTTTGCCAATTTTTGGAAAAAATTCTCTTTAGATTTTTCAAGAACCTGATTCAATTCTTGTTTTTTTTCTTTAGAAAATATTGAAAATAAGCCCATGGTACATTTTTTTGGCAAAAGTACGAAAAAAATGTGAGGATTTAGTTATTAGGTTTTAGTTATTAG
>JAEWUL010000216.1 GCA_023459435.1 Bacteroidota bacterium | reverse complement strand
TCTACCTAAAAGATCATAGATATTAATCAAACTATTCCCTGACGATGGAACTTCAAACTTAATATTACAAATATCTGAAAATGGATTAGGATAAATGGATAATCCACCATTTATATTATTGTTATATTCGTCTACTCCAATTGGTAATACCAACTTGAGGACATCACTCCCATTCATCTTTAACTTTGTACCTTGTGATAAATTTTCAATCAAAACACTATCAACGATAGTACTTGACCCTTGAGCTTGAAAACTGATGGTGTAACTTTGTGACATCAAGGTAACTATCATGTAAAAAAAACCAAAAAATAATAATGCCTTTTTCATAGAAATTTATTTTTCTGACAAAGATAAACCAAAAAAATAAATTCACAAATTAATTTTAAAAAAATTTGTTAATTGTATGATATATTTCTTATCGTTCATTATCGTTTCAACAAATATAAATTCAACACAATCAAACAGATGGTCATTTAAATAAATCTATAAAACATTAGTGAAAATGGAAGTTTTAGAGTTATATTAACTATACAAGATCTCAAAATCGATCCCTAATTATACGCTTTGTCGTTTTATAATTTACCTCTTTTATTTTAAAAATAAAATTGAGAAACTTTTTTCATATTCAGTGTGTGAAGTTAGTGTCAGTGGGTGGGGGTAGTGTCTCACTCTTTTTATGGCTTCTATTAGCTCATTATTTCGTATCTTTGCAGGTTAAATTAATAAATCATAAAGGATAACCTTAAAAACGTTTTAAAGATGTTAAGAACAAATACTTGCGGTGAGTTGAATATGAGTCATGTGGGGCAAAAAGTGACCCTTTGCGGATGGATTCAAAAATTGAGAAAACTGGGTGGAATGACTTTTATCGATCTCAGGGATCGTTATGGAATTACTCAACTCGCTTTTAACAATGACACTCCTGAAGATGTGACTCAAAAAGTTGAAAAAATGGGGAGAGAATGGGTAATCAAAGTGTCTGGGGTTGTAACAGAAAGATATAGCAAAAACAAAAACATCCCAACAGGTGATATTGAAATTATTGTTGAAGAAATTGATGTTCTCAATGAGTCAGCTATACCCCCTTTTACTATTGAAGATGAATCGGATGGTGGTGATGAACTACGTTTAAAATATAGATACCTTGATTTAAGAAGAAATCCGGTAAAAAACAATCTCATATTCCGCCATAAAATGGGTATTGAAATCAGAAATTATTTAAATAATATTGGGTTTCTGGATATTGAAACCCCTTTTCTGATCCGTTCCACTCCTGAAGGAGCTCGTGATTTTATTGTTCCTTCCCGAGTTAGCCCCGGTGAATTTTACGCACTACCTCAATCTCCTCAAACATTCAAACAACTCCTTATGGTTTCTGGCTATGATCGTTATTTTCAAATCGTTCGTTGTTTTAGAGATGAAGACCTTCGAGCAGACCGTCAGCCTGAATTTACACAAATTGACTGTGAAATGTCTTTTATTGAGCAAGAGGATATCTTAAACACTTTTGAAGGTTTGATGAAACATGTATTCAAAAAGTTAAAAGATATTGATATTGACCCCATTGAAAGGATTACCTACGCTGATGCCATGAAATATTATGGCTCTGACAAACCGGATTTGCGTTTTGATATGAAATTTGTGGAGTTGACTGATATAATGCAACATAAAGATTTTAAGATCTTTAACGAGGCCGAATTGGTTGTTGGAATCGTAGCAAAAGGTTGTGCAAGCTATACCCGTAAACAATTAGACGGACTTACCGATTTTGTTCGTCGGCCTCAAATTGGAGCATCCGGACTTGTTTACATACAATGCCAACCAGATGGCACTTTTAAATCTTCTGTCGATAAATTCTATGATCAGGAGGATTTACGAATCGTTGCTGGTAAAGCAAATGCTGAAGCTGGTGATTTGATTTTAATCCTTAGTGGGAAAACTGAAAAAACCCAAAAGCAGATGTGTGAACTTCGGTTAGAGATGGGAAAACAACTTGGATTACGGAAAACAGGTGTATACAAATTGCTCTGGGTTATTGATTTTCCATTATTGGAGTGGGATGATGAAACCAACAGATACTATGCTAAACACCATATGTTTACCGCTCCAAAACCTGAACATGAAGCCATGTTAGACACCAATCCTGCTGCGGTGAATGCCAATGCATACGATTTGGTGATTAACGGAACTGAAGTAGGTGGTGGATCTATTAGAATTCATAATCAGCACCTTCAAAATAAAATGTTCCAGATTCTGGGATTCTCTCAGGAACAAGCGGAATATCAGTTTGGTTTTATGTTAAATGCTTTCCAATACGGTTGTCCTCCACATGGTGGCATCGCATTAGGGTTTGACAGATTGTGTTCTGTGTTATCTGACACTGAATCGATTAGAGATTTTATTGCCTTCCCCAAAAACAATTCTGCAAGAGACACCATGATCAATGCTCCTGCATCTGTTGAGACCAGTCAGTTAGAAGAATTATTCATTCAAATCAAAAAATAATACTATTTGAACCGGATATTACGTTAGAAAAGTTTATAAATCTGTAACATTAAAAATATGCAAGAAAAGAGTAACGAATTCAATTCATTTGGACTAATCCGGTTTATTTGGAAATGGCGTAAACTGTTGATTATTATCAGTATTGCAGCAGCAATAATTTCCTTTGGTGCTTCTCTTCTGATAAGGCCTCAATTTAAATCAACGTCAATCATTTATGCTCCACGTACCAATTCATTGTCCAAAATTTTGCTAAACGAACAAAATTATAATGAACGCCTTGATATTAAAGCGTATGCTGTTGAAGAGGAAACAGAACATTTAATTCAGATTCTAAACTCCAGAGAGATTAAAGATATTTTAATTGAAAAATTCAACCTGGTTGAACATTATGGTTTGAAAAAAGATATGAAATACTGGCAAACCAGATTGTACAAGGCTATGGAGAACATGATCACGATCAAGAGAACCCAATATGGAGCGATCTCCGTTACGGTTTCTGATTGGGATAGTCAGTTAGCAGCACGTATGGCTAATGAAATTGTAAATCAGCTGGATACTTTTAAGAATAAAGTAGAGAGAGAACGGGCTTCTGCAGCATATTATCTATTAGAAAAACAATTAGAAGAGATCAATCAAGAGATGAAAAGAATTGATGACTCTTTATCCGTTTTAGCTGAAAATGGGGTTTTGATTTTAGACAGACAAGCGGAAAGGATCACCCAACAGTACGCTATCGCTATCGCACAAGGCAATATTGGAGCACAACAACGTCTTGCTAAAGAGCTTGAGAAATTTGCCAAATGGGGACCCACCGTTCAAACATTACAAAATGAACAACTCAATTTTACTGAATATCAAGCCTTATGTAAATCCAGAATGCTAGATGCTAAAATGGATATGGAGAGCAATATGCCTGTGAAATTTGTAGTTGAAAAAGCGATCCCGGCTGATAAAAAATCGTACCCTAAAAAATTGATCATTATGATTCTATCAACGTTAGCAACATTTATTGTCACCCTATTTACGTTGATAATTATTGAAAATATCCAAACAGACCCCAAAAGGAAAAATATCCTCCAAGCTGAATTGAAAGAATGAACCACAAAAAACTCATAGTTCTGGGTGTTAGTGGAGCATTTATGATGCTCAACTTTTTTGCGTTGATGAAAGAATTTTTTTACCTGCCTTTATTCAGCGCTGGTTTGATATTACTCTATTTACTTTTTTTTAAAGTGGACTATCTAATCTACCTAATGGCTTTGGTTACCCCTTTTTCAATTTTTATTGACAACGATAAAATTAATCTTAGTATTTCCATTCCGGGTGAGTTGATCATGATTTCTCTGACTCTTCTTTTCCTTTTTAGAATCTTTTATGATTTAAAAATGGACAAGAATATTCTTAAACACCCCATAACTATAACCATACTTATATACCTTTTCTGGATTTTTATAACCAGTATAACCAGTGAGATACCATTGGTTTCCTTCAAGTTTCTGGGCTCGAAAGTGTGGTTTATTGTTGCTTGTTTCTTTATGGTTGTTGAACTGATCAAAAAAGATCCACACCGAATTATCCATTACTTTAATGCATACCTTTTCTCGTTGGCTGTAGTGATCATTATTGTGACCATCAAATCCGCGGAACTGGGATTTATGGAACATGGGATGCACTGGATTCAAAAACCTTTTTACAATGACCATACCGCATATGGCGCTGCGGTTGCCTTTTTTATCCCTTTGGTTGTTGCCTTCTTCTTTTTACCCCAATCAACAAAGTGGCATAAAATATATTATGTCACAATCTTTGTTATTTTACTCATAGGACTATACTTCTCATTTTGCCGTGCTGCTTGGCTCAGTGTGATAGGGGCAATTGGGTTTTATCTAGTTATCAGATGGCGGATTAAGTTTTCATGGCTTATAGTTGGTTCAGCTCTTATTCTTGGTTCATTTTTCTATTTTGCTCATGATATTTTATATCAGATGGGAAAAAACAAACAAGACTCATCTGCTACTTTTACGGAGCACATTCAATCAATTAGTAATATTTCCACGGATGCATCGAATGTGGAACGGATTAACCGATGGGTTTCCGCATTTGGAATGATTGAGGAGCGCCCTGTTGTAGGTTGGGGACCGGGAACGTATCAGTTTTTGTATGCACCTTTTCAAAAAACAAAATATAAAACGATTATTACTACAAACTTTGGTGATGGGGGTAACTGTCATAGTGAATATATCGGCCCCACAGCAGAAACTGGTTTTATTGGTTTGTTTACTGTTTTAGGGATGATGATCATTGTCATTTTTACCGGAATCAGAACTCATATAAGAGCTACAAAGCTGGAAAACAAGATCGTATCACTGGCTGTAACATTATCATTAGTAACGTATTATATTCATGGGGTTCTGAATAATTTTTTAGATACCGACAAATTATCATTACCCTTCTGGGGAGCATTTGCTACAATTTTGGTGATCAACCTGATCGAAAAAAAACAATTACAAGAACCTAAATAACTAAAAACATATACATTTACACATTCAATTTAAAAAGAAAAATGGCTCAAATTAAATACTCTGATATCATTTCTGCACAACAATGCATGAAGGGAATCATCAAGGAAACAGCGTTAACCCATTCCAAAACATTTTCAAAAATGGCTGGATCTGAGATTTACATGAAATTAGAGAATCTACAAACAACGGGGTCTTTTAAGGTTCGAGGAGCATTTAACAAACTCTATCATTTAAGTGAAGAGGAAAAAAAGCACCCTATTGTAGCCGCTTCAGCAGGAAATCATGCCCAAGGTGTTGCCTTTTCAGCATCCCAGCTGGGATTAAAAAGTATCATTTTTATGCCCTCCTTTGCACCACCTTCTAAAGTAAATGCTACAAAAGGGTATGGGGCAGAAGTTGTTTTGGTTGGTGATACTTTTGATGATGCCTTTGCCGCCTCACAAGAGTATTGCAAAGAGAAAAACGGCACTTATATTCACCCCTTTAATGATGAATTGATTATTGCAGGACAAGGAGTGGTGGGATTAGAGATTTTCCGACAACTTCCTGAAGTGGATACTGTAATTGTACCTATTGGTGGTGGTGGTTTAATCAGTGGTATAGCTATTGCGCTTAAGGAGATCAATCCAAATATCAAAATAATCGGTGTTGAAGCCGAAGGTGCTGCCTCGATGTTAGCTTCAAAAAATAGTGATGAAGTTTTGACACTCCCTCATTGTCATACTATTGCGGATGGTATTGCTGTAAAAAAACCCGGAGATCTAACCTTTGGAATTGTTAAAAATTTGGTTGACGATCTGATCACTGTCTCAGATAAAGAGTTGGCTCACTCCACCTATCTATTACTCCAAAGAGGGAAACTGTTGGCAGAACCTTCCGGTACAGCTGCTATTGCTGCCGCTATCTTTAAAAAATCATCCCTTATTGGCAAATATGTTGTTCCAGTTGTAAGTGGCGGGAATGTAAATATGAGTCTTTTCCAGCAAATTTTAGATCAAGGAATGACACAAGAGGGCCTCAGAACACACATTCAGTTTATTGTGCCTGATCAGGCAGGTGAGTTAAAAAGGGTTTTATCCGTTCTTGAACAACAAAAAGTAAACATTCAGGATATTATTCACGAAAGATCGATCACTTCGGTACCCGTTGGAAAAGTATTGATAAGTGTAACTGTAAATCTTCAAAATAAAGAACAACTTGATATTATCAAACAAGATTTAAACCATAAAGGGATCACTTGTAGAAACATCATGTAGCTATGACCAAAAAAACGCTGATATTAAACCTGTTATTGATGCTTGTAATCTCATTACAAGCCCAGTTTTATAATGGGTCACAGCTCACTTTTGGTAAAAACAGAGTTCAATATCAGAATTTCAACTGGCAATTGTACAGAGCCAACCTCTTTGATGTTTATTTCTATCCCACCTCTAAACCGTTAGCTGATTATACCTTCGGAAAAGCTCCAGGAATGATTAGTGAACTGGAAAGAACATTAAACTATACTTTGTATAAAAAAATCCACTTTATTGTTTATAACACCCAGGGTGATTTCAGAGAATCCAATTTTGGATTTGATAATGAAGATTTTTACAATCAAGGGGGTATAACAAATATCTACGGGAACAAGGTTTATTTATATTTTGACGGGAACCATAACCATTTTGACAAAATGATCAGAAGTGGGATTGCAACCATTTTTGCCCGAAATATTGTGGAAGGTGAAAGTGTAGGTGCGAATATATCAGCTGGTCACTTATCTTCGCTTCCTAACTGGTTTTACAGTGGATTATCTTCATACCTTGCTGAAAACTGGAGCCCTGAAATTGATATTCATATCAAAAACGGAATCTTAACCAAACGTTTTGCCCTGCTTGAAGATCTTAATCCTGTGGAAGCCACTTATGCAGGACATTCTCTCTGGAAATTTATTGTCGACCGATACGGTGAAGCAACCATTTCCAATATCTTATACTCTGTTAGATCTTCCAGAAATGTTGAAAAGAGTTTGTATTATGTGACAGGTGTACCCTATAAGGAATTGATACAAGATTGGTATAGAACCAATTATGTTTTATTTACAAAAGAGATTAAAACCGGAACGCCTGATAATATGGGTGTTATCAATAAACCCAATAAAAACAGAGATTATTCTCAAATCACTCTCTCTCCAGATGGTGAAAGTTATGCATACGTGACCAATGAAGCAGGTCAAATTAAGGTATGGTTAAAATGGAAGAACTCCACAAAACCAAAACAGATCTTTAAAAAAAATAAAAAAACAGAAGAGAATCCTGATCTCACTTTCCCCATTATTGCATGGCATCCTGATGGTAATTTGATCGGTTTTACAATCGAAGATAGGGGACGTTGTTATTATTATCCTTACATCATCAATGAAAAAAAACTGGGACAACGGTTTTTGGTTGACGTGGAAAAAATTACCGATTGGAACTACTCTGATGATCGACGGTTTATGTTGTTTTCCGGATTTAGAAATGGACAATCCGACCTATTCCTTTATAGTTTTCAGTCCAGATCGTACCAAAATTTAACCAATGATTTTTACGATGACTTTGGACCACGTTTTCTCAATGGACAAAGAGATATTATTTTCTCTTCCAACCGACCGGTTGATTCATTAGATCCCGGAACAAAATTTTTTAATGAACAAAACCAAACAGACTATGATCTTTTTGTGTATCATTATGGCGCTAAAAACAACCAATTATTGCGTGTTACCTACACCCCAAATGCCAATGAGAAAAATGTAAGAGTGATTGGCAAAGATCAGATTGTTTATTTAAGTGATGAAAATGGAATTTATAACCGATATTTTGCTCAGTTTGATAGTTCTATTACCAAAATTGATACAATTATTCATTATGCATATTTTGCCATATCAAAACCGATAACAAACTATGGTACCTCTATTATTGAACATGACTATAATAAAAATTCTGATCTAATAGGAGATCTCATCCATTATAATGGGGTAAAACGAGTATACATCAATCCTTTTTCTGAACCCATTACTCCTGTTACTTTAGAAAAAACATCTCAGTTGCTTCAAAATGAACTGCTCCTCAAAAAAAGAGAAAATAGTATCAAAAAAACGACAGAAACTGTAAAAGCAAATATTAGGAAAGGGTTTCAGCAAGTGCGAAAGGGAGATTTTATTAAAAAAAATATACCAAATATTGATACCTCATCAGTATCATCAGAAGACTCTATAAAAGTTCATGAACGACCAATCCTTTTTGATTTTACACCACAGATTCCGAGAAGTTATTATGTACAATTCAATATCAATAAACTGATCACACAGGCTGATTTTAGCTTCCTCAATACATCTTATCAGCAATTTACAGGCAGCGATGCACCTATTTATCTCAATTCAGGGATGAATACGCTCATTATGGTAGGGATCAATGATCTTTTTGAAAATTATAGAATTACAGCAGGTTTCAGACTACCCCTTTTTTATTCCGGTTCAGAAATCATGATAAGTTATGAAGATCTTTCCCGAAGAATAGATAAACAGGTCGTCGTTTATCGTCAATCCTTAGAACAATCGATAGGATATCGAAATGTGAAGCAGATCAATAATAGTGTTTTCTATAATCTCAAGTATCCATTTGATAAGTTCAACAGTTTACGTTTTACCCTCAAAGGGAGACACGAATTGTTTATTGAAAGTGCTTTAAGTGATCAAAGTTTAACAGAACCAACAACCCGATCTTATTGGGCCGGTTTAAAAACGGAATATGTTTTTGATTCCTCAAAGGAGTTATATACCAATTTATGGAGAGGAACAAAGTTTAAACTATTTGTTGAATTTGATTATAAAATAGCTGATACCAATAAACATCTATTCGTTTTAGGACTTGATTATAGAAAATCAATCAAAATTTATCGCAACATAACATGGGCAACCCGTTTTGCGGCAAGTACCAATTTCGGAACTTCCCGTTTGGTTTATTATATGGGGGGGGTTGACAACTGGATCAATCCTACCTTCAATAGTGATATTTACGTTGACAGAACCAAAAACTATCATTATCAGACATTGGCAACCAACCTTAGGGGGTTTGATCAAAATGTAAGAAATGGCACTTCGTTTGTTTTGTTAAGTACAGAATTAAGAATCCCTTTTGTTCAACTTATAGCTAAAAGAAGTATTACAAGTGAATTTTTCAAATCCATGCAACTCATCACTTTTGTAGATATTGGAACTGCGTGGACAGGGCTTACACCGTACTCTGAAGATAACGGGCTCTATATCAGATATATTACATCCGGAAATATCACTGCTATTGTAAAACGGCAGGTTGATCCATGGGTTACTGGAGTTGGTTTAGGTTTGAGGGCATCATTATTCAGTTATTTTATAAGATTTGATTATTCCTGGGGAATAGAAGATTTTAGATTTACAAACGCCAATGGGATCTATATGCTCTCCATTGGCACAGATTTTTAATACGATGAGAATTATTCAAGGAGTTTTGGTTTCAGAAGATATTATAGATGCACCATTTTGTTGTGATCTGGAAGAGTGTCAGGGAATGTGTTGTATCGAAGGTGATGTTGGCGCTCCTCTGGAACCATTTGAGATATCAGATCTGGAGGATTATTATCCGGTTTTTAAGAAATATATGATTCCAGAAGGGATAGAAAAAGTGGATCAAGATGGGACATTCGATTATGACATGGAGGGTGCATTTGTTACACCATTACTTAGCAACGAAGCTTGTGCCTATGTTTATTATGAAGATGGTATTGCCAAGTGTGCCATTGAAAAAGCATTTTTAAATGGAGAGATCGACTTTCAAAAACCCATTTCTTGTCATTTATATCCCATTAGAATTGTCAAATTACCCGATTATGAAGCCTTAAATTATCATCGTTGGGCTGTTTGTGAAGGCGCCTGTTACAAAGGGAAACAGATCAACCTTCCTTTATACCGGTTTTTAAAAGAGCCACTTATCCGAAAGTATGGAGAAACCTGGTATCAAGAGCTTTTAAAAGAGATTGATAATCAGAATGCTTAAAATTTTTATTTAGAAACAGTAAAGAGGTAATCCCTTTTTTCATAGCTTTGTAAACTCAAATTACTACTATGAAAAAACAACTGCTTCTACTACCTCTTCTTACTTGGTTTGCTTATTGTTCCGCTCAGTTCGATTCCAATACAATAAGTATCATGTTTTACAATACCGAAAACTTTTTTGATCCGGCTGATGATACTTTAAAAAATGATGATTCCTATACGATTGAGGGAATGAATCGTTGGAGTTATAAAAAAATGTATCATAAAAGGGATCAGATTGCCAAAGTGATTCTTTCTATCAATCAATGGAATCCTCCTGATATCATTGGATTGGCAGAAATTGAAAATGATGTGGTATTAAAAAGTTTGATCAGGCATCCCGGACTCCAAAAGAACGGTTATAAGTTCATCCATTATGAGTCTCCTGATTCCAGAGGAATTGATGTAGCAATGCTATATCGGGAAAGAACGTGTCAAATACTTGAAGCTTTTCCCATTCCAGTTGTCTTCCCATTGGAGCCAGGATCAAAAAACAGAGATATCCTCTATGCTAAGGTAAAAGTTAAAACAGGAGACACGTTACATCTGTTTGTCAATCACTGGACTTCCCGTTTCGGGGGTGCAGGGGCAACAATTTCTAAAAGAAATTTTTATGCATTTATGGTAAAAGAAAAGGTTGATTCCCTATTAGCAGAAAACGCTTTTGCCCATATCGTTATCATGGGGGATTTTAACGATTATCCGACCGATCATAGTGTTTATACAGTACTTGAAGCTCAGGAACCCAAAGAACCTTATCCCCGTTTGATAAATATGATGCTCCCTTTTCACTCCTTTCAAAACGAAGGGACTCATAAAAATGAGGCTTTTTGGGGGTGTTTGGACCAAATGATCCTTTCCAGGTCTTTTTTTCTTGAAAAATCGTGTTGGAAGATTCCAAAAAAAATTCTCATTTACAAACCTGAATTCCTCTTGGTTCCGGACGAAAAATTTGGAGGAACTAAACCATTTCGAACCTTTTTAGGTTTTAAATATCTGGGAGGATTCTCGGATCATTTACCCATTTTATTAATATTAGAAGCAAAATGAGACCAAAAAAAAATCAAAAAAAATAATACCCTTATAGAGAGAAACAAAAAAGCACTCACATGTTTAAATGTAAGTGCTTGATTTTTAGAGCTCCCCCTCAAGGACTTGAACCTTGGACCCTCTGATTAACAGAAAGAGTCCAACGCAATATTTCATTTTAAAAGTAAAATCAAAAATATCATAAAGTAGTTTATATTTGCACTATAT
>JAEWUL010000215.1 GCA_023459435.1 Bacteroidota bacterium | reverse complement strand
AGCCCGTAGATTCTGATCAAAAGAGTTTTGACAGAGTGTGTTTTCAGATATCGCTATTTGAGATTCTTCAATTTTCAAATCAGCCTCTGAAATAGAGTGGTGTTCACAACAATCGTGTTGATGAATTTTGCAACATTCGTGAATGGTAACCATTACTCCTGATGAAAAAGTGATAAACACAACCAAGACAACCAAGGTTGTGATTTGTTTTAAAACATCAAGCGTTTTTTTCTTTTTCATACCGGATGCAAAATTACACTTTTTTTCCATATCACTGATATGGACTCTCAAAAACTGAAAAAGTTAAAGTAAAGAGCGCCAAAAGGACCAAATGATTATGATTTTATCGTTATTTTTGCGTTTTTTTAAACCATACGATATGAAACGATTTACAAAAAACTTCTGGACAGTAATTGGAATGGAATTTGTGGAGAGAGGCTCTTATTATGGAGTGATGTCTATACTTTCTGCCTATCTTGTTTTAAGTAAAGCAGATGGAGGCCTTCATTTTGCAAAAGAGAGTGTTGGATTGATTAAGAGTGTGATTACACCATTGCTTTATATCCTTCCCATCCTTTCCGGTGCCTTAGCAGATCGATACGGGTATCGTAAAGTATTGTTTTTTGCCTTTATTGTGATGTCGTTAGGGTACTTTTTCGTTGGTTTATCCACTACATATCCCCTTGTATTTGCCAGTTTATTGTTTATGGTGATCGGTGCAGGTTTTTTCAAACCATTGATTTCAGGCACGATAGCACGTGAAACTACCGGAGAGAACAGCAGTTTAGGATTTGGAATTTTTTACTGGACCATTAATCTGGGGGCATTTTTATTTCCGTTGTTTCTGGTTCCTTTTTTAAAAAGTTACTCTTACACATATATCTTTTTTGCTGCTGCACTCCTAACGGGAAGCTTGCTCTTTGTGAACCTTTTTGTATACAAGGAACCTGAAAAACCACAAACAGCCAAACCATTAAGCCAGGTGTTGAAAGAGATCGTTCTGGTATTGAAAGACTGGCGTTTTATGATGATGCTGGGAATCTATTCCTGTTTCTGGATCTGCTATTTCCAGATGTTTGACTCTGTGTTGTGGTATGTTCAGGAAAAAATGGACATGAGTGTCGTCAACCAATTTGTAAACTCCGTTTTAGGCTTGTTTATATCAAATCCATCCTGGTCATTTGATGTAGAACATGTTACAGTGATCAATGCAGGTGCAATCATTTTATTACAGCTGATTGTTTCGTTAATATTAAAAAAGACAAGACCATTACCCACGATGATCACCGGTATTTTGATTGGTGCTTTGGGGTTGGCTCTTCTCGGATTTTCTAATCATGCGTGGGTTTTTGTAGCGGGGCTTGTCGTTTTTTCTATTGGCGAGATGTCTGCACATCCCAAATTTATTGCCTATATCGGAGAGATTGCCCCTGAGGATAAAAAAGCGTTGTACCTTGGTTATTCATTCCTTTATGGTGTTATTGGAAGTGGTGTAGGTGGAATTTTAGGGGCAACCCTTTACGTTACCATCATAGAAAAAAATGACAATGCTCCCCTTTTCTGGTTTATCTTTTCCGGGATCGCAGTGGCAACCGCTTTAGGGCTTTATATTTACGATAAAACAGTTCGAAAAACAAAACTGGTATAACTTTACAGGATATTCACTTCAGGAACAATAGCTACCTGAAACTTTTCCAAAACAGATTGTTGAATCTTTTGATATAGGTTCTGAATCTCCTTTCCGGTAGCATTTCCGTAGTTTACCAACACCAAAGCCTGCAAAGGATATACTCCGGCATCTCCTTCCCGGTACCCTTTCCAACCTGCCATATCAATCAGCTGACCAGCAGCTAACTTCACAAAACCGGGTTCGGTCTCATAACCAGTCAGGTTAGAGTAATTCTGTTTGAGAGATTCATAGTGCTTTTTCGGAATAATAGGATTCTTAAAGAAGCTCCCTGCTGATCCTATCTTTTTGATATCCGGTAGTTTAGCATCTCTGATCTCATTGATTAATGCAATAAGCTGTTGAAGAGTCGGATTAGGGTATCTTTTGTCCAGCTCCCCTTTCAGAGCAGCATACTCCAGGTTGAACTGTTTGATTTTAGAGAGTTCAAAAACAACAGCCGTGATGATCCATTTGTTTTTTAAGTCATTTTTAAAAATCGAATCGCGGTAAGCGAAACAACACTGATCATTGGAAAACACTTTTTTCTGTTTTGTTTCTAAAGAGATGGCATGCACCTGAAAGATGACATCCTTCACTTCCACTCCATACGCTCCAATATTTTGAACCGGAGAGCTACCCACTTTTCCCGGAATCCCAGTCAGATTCTCCACTCCGTAATAGTCATGCTCCATACAATACATGATCAGATCTTCCCAATCCTCGCCGGCAGCCACTTTAACGTATACTTTGGACGAGTTTTCTCCAAGCACTTCAATCCCTTTGGGTTCCATTTTCACAACCACCCCGTCAAAGTTTTGGGTAAACAACAAGTTGCTCCCTCCTCCCAGAATCAGAAAACGGTTTTTAAAAACACCCTGATCAATCAAATTGTGGATCTGTAGATCGTCCGTAATCTCGAAGAGCTGATTGCAGTAAGCTTCTGTCTGAAAAGTATGGTAAGGTTTTAAGTTAATCATGTTTTGATTTTTAAAAAAAATTAAGATCCGAGATACACTGCACCACTACAACTATTGCGGGATGCACCAGTCACATCAGACCACACGTTACATTCATTTTGAAGTCTTAAATATCCTAAAAAGGCAAACACCAATGCTTCCTTAAACTGGATCAACTCCAATTGGGGAAGAACTATTTTAGCTTCTGTTTTCGCCCGAATCGAATCGATCAGAAAAGCATTCAGGGCACCTCCACCTGTAACGAGAACCGATCCTTTCTGCGGTAATATCTCACTGATTTTAAAGGAAATATGCTCCACCATGGTCGCTAATAGATCAGGAATGGGAAAAAGATTCTGTATCAAAAAAGGCTCAATGTTTTGCACAAACCATTCCTTCCCCAACGACTTGGGGGGTAGTTGATTAAAGTATGGTAACCTATTGATTTCCATAAGTATTTCAGGGATTATTGTTCCTGATTTGGCGATATTTCCTTGTGCATCATACGGGAAACCCAGTTGTTCTGCCAACAAATTCAACGCCATGTTACACACGGTAATATCAAAGGCGATCCTTATATTATTCTTTAAAAAAGACCCATTGGCGATCCCCCCGAGGTTCAGGCAAACATCATAATCCGGAAACAGCAGGTGATCACCAACGGGGACCAAAGGAGCACCTTGTCCCCCCAGTGCAACATCTGTTGATCTGAAATCAGAGATGGTTGTGATCCCTGTTTGAGCAGCAATAACAGCACCGGATCCTATTTGGGATGTAATCCCACGAGAAGGTTCGTGAAAAACAGTATGCCCGTGAGAGGCAATATAATGGGGGATAACGCCCCATTTCTTAATAAGCCGATTCACATGAGAGGCACAGTAAAGCGCAAAATCATGATCCAGAATCATCAGTTCTCTCCCTGAAAGATCCATGGATGATCGCAAACGTTCCTGGAGTTCGGGATCGAATGGAATATCAACGCTCTGTAAGATTTCATAGGAATAGCGATCTCCGTTTTCCCAAAAAGAACACAACACAACATCGAGGCCATCGAGTGAAGTTCCCGACATTAAACCGATTCCAATAGAACTATCGTTTTTCATCATTTTAGTTTGAACTGCAAAAGTAATCAAAAAAGAGGAACTTTTCCCCCATTTCCTATTTCAATTTTCATTATTTTTGCAATCAAAAAACATGAAAATTGTAGCTGTAGAACCTTTAGGGATCACAACCGCTGATCAGGAACATTACGTGAAGGAATGGACGAAATGGGATCATTTTTTAAAGATTTATAAAGATAGAACAGAAGATCCTGAAGAGCTGATTCAAAGGATTGGGGATGCAGACATCCTATTGATATCCAATATCCCTTTACCTAAAGAAGTGCTCGAAAAAGGGACGCAACTCAAAATGATATCGGTTGCTTTCACCGGATTAGATCACATCGATTTAAAATATTGTCAGGAGAGAGGAATCCTAGTTAAAAATTGTGCCGGATATGCCACAACAGCCGTTGCAGAGTTGGCGATAGGGTTGATGATTGACTTATACAGACGTATAACCCCATTGGATCAAGAGATGCGGAATGGAAAAACACGGAACCACTTTGGGGATCACTTACGTTACACTCCCAACACTAATGGCTCACTCTGATATCATCTCCCTACACACCCCTTTAAACACCGAAACACACCATTTGATAGATCGGGATCTACTCCAAAAATGCAAGAAAAGTGCTATTCTGATCAATACTGCCAGAGGGAATATTGTAGATATCGAGGCTGTTGCTCAAGCACTTACCAATGGGACGATCTCAGGAGCAGCGTTTGATGTCTTTGAAAAAGAGCCCCCTCTTTCAACAGACCATCCCCTTTTGCATACCCCCAATACGATTGTCGTGCCCCATATTGCATACGCAACAGAAGAATCTTTCTCAGAAAGAGTTGAGATGGTATTTCAAAATGTAAAAGAATATTTACATTTATAAGAAGATCAAAATAAAAAAACATTACATTTGCATTTTAAAACCTGCCTATGAAAAAAATATACGTTCTCTTTGTCATTTGTTTTCAACTCCTGTTTTTTCAAGGATTTTCCCAAGACCGAACCGATACGATACATGCCGTACACTACGATTTACATTTAAATATCATCAACTTATCAGAGCATCAAATATCAGGGTATGCCGATGTAAAAGTGGTTCCCAAGATTACGGGAATCCCTTACATTGATCTGGATTTGATAGCCTTAACAGTAGATTCCCTTTTCCTGAACGGGAATAGTGTTGTTTTTACACACACTGGTTCATTGATCCGAATCCCTGTAACGGGTATTGATCAGGGAGACACACAGGTAGTGAGGGTTCATTATCATGGGACTCCGGTATCTGATCCTGATTGGGGAGGTTATTTTTTCAGTAATGACAACAACTTTGCTTATAATGTAGGGGTTGGCATGAGCATGATCCCACCAACGATCGGACGGGTCTGGTTCCCTTGTCTGGATGATTTTAAAAACAAAGCAACATACACATTCCACATCAGAACCGATGCAGACAAAAGAGCGGTTTGTAATGGTTTATTGACCGATTCTATCACTTTAACTGATCAGACCCGCATCTGGAAATGGGAACTACCCTACCCCATTGCGACCTATGTAACTGCCTGTGCTGTTGGAAATTTCCAGTTATATGAAGACACCATTCATGGATTAGAACGGATCATCCCTGTAAACATTTACGCTCCGGCTTCTGTATATCAGAACATCCCTTCCACCTTTATCCATTTAAAAGATGCCGTACACATTTTTGAAGCATTATACGGCCCTTATGTTTGGCAAAGAGTGGGATACACTATTGTCCCATTCACTCAGGGGGCTATGGAACACGTGGACAACATCTGCTATCCGATGTTTGCTGTAAACGGTACAACAGCTTACGAATCCTTGATGATCCATGAACTGGTGCATATGTGGTTTGGGAACCAGATCACCCCGTCCGGAGCAGAACAGTTGTGGTTAAAAGAGGGTTTTGCTGTCTATTCTGAGATCATCGCCAATGAGTATCTGGATCCAACTGGGATCATTGCCCCTGCACAGAAAAGAGATCTTCATAGAAATGTGATCAAAACAGCCCATTTGGATGATGGAGATTACTATGCTTTAGACAACATCCCTCAGCCGGTCACTTATGGCACCACCACATACGACAAAGGGGGGCTTACCGTTCACTCTCTAAGAGGATATTTAGGTGACTCCCTGTTCTACAATGCTTTAAAAATCCTCTTGATACAGGAAAAGTTCGGTAATTTAAACTCCGAACAATTCTTCATCAAGATGAGTCAGATCACAGGGATCAACCTAATCGATTTCTATGAAGGGTGGATCCATCAACCCGGTTTTTTACATTTTTCCATTGACTCTATCAGACCCACAGGAACTGCCAATCAGTACCAGGTACACTTCCGGCAGAAGCTCCACCATGCCAACAACTATGCCAACTCCAACAGAGTAGATGTTGAGTTTGTTTCACAAACTGGTGCCAGGTATCTCATCGAAAAAATGGAATTTGATGGGGCAACGGATGTCGTCACTGCGATGATCCCATTTCAGCCGGCCTTTTATGTTATTGATCCAAAGGAACGTTTAGGGGATGCTCTTTTCGACTATTTTCCAACGATTGACAGTTCCAAAATGATCACTTGTGCAGATGCCTACTTCCGGGTCAAAGATGATCAATTCACAGACACATCATCCGTTTATGTTGCTTACAATCTGGCAGAACCTGACCCACTAAAAACGCCATCATCAAATATTTACAGGATTTCAGACAACCATTACTGGCGTGTTGAGTTTTATGAAAAGCATATCCAGCAAGGGAGTTTCCATTTCCGTTATCTGGCCAGTTTACCGACCAGCAAAGATTACACATTGATGCAAGGGTACACCAAAAACGACTTGTTATTATTATACCGAAGAGATCCCACATCAGATTGGAGACAGATCCCATTTACGGTAGCGGGAAACAATGTACAGGGGTATCTGATTACCAATCATACGGAAGCCGGAGAGTACCTGTTAGCTGTAGGTCAGTACAGTGTAGGAA
>JAEWUL010000214.1 GCA_023459435.1 Bacteroidota bacterium | reverse complement strand
CTATAACACTTCTCAATTCGGCTAATTCGTCTAATTCGATAAACGTTCCATCCAAACGAATTCTGGATAAAATGGGACGAATATCATAAAAATCCTGAGCAGGTATCGAGTCGTCGTATAAAATCGCCGATTGTAATTGGTGGACCTGGTCTAAATGCAAACGAATCTCATTGATTTCGATGGAATATTCCATTTGATCCACATGTTCTGAGCCCATTGTGCTGATACAATGTTCTTTTAATAGGGAACGAATAGTATCAAATCCTATCTTATTCTCAAAATTTTTTGGATATATCATGTTTCTTTTCTGGTTTTTTCGAAATTTTGGCAAAAGTACTAAATTGTTTCGCATTTTTAGTGATAAACAAAGTCATTAATAGGGAGATAAGTGATTTTATTTCTGCTTTTTTAATAGAAAATTTCAAAAAATAATATTTTTTAATTAGCTGATTTATAAAAAGATATGAATTTTTAATCCCTTTATGAATAAAAAAAATAAAAAATAATTGAAAATCATGATTTTATCCAAAAAATGTACATACCTTTGCCAACAATTAAAAACAACTTTAAAAGCAATTTTAAAGTAATACATCAATCTAATAATTAATAATATGGAAACAGGTAAAGTAAAATTTTACAAACAATCTTCAAAATTCGGTTTTATTACTCCAGATAACGGTGGTAAAGACGTATTTTTTCATGAGTCTAACATCTCTGGTAACATTCCTTACGAAGGAGATGCTGTTCAATACGAAGTTGGACAAGGTAGAAAAGGCGAAGAAGCTAAAAACGTTTGTAAAGTCGACTAAAAAATATAAATTTTTAGTTTTTTACATCAGAAAAGGTTGTCTTGAAAAAGGCAACCTTTTTTATTAAGGCAGTTTCACCTCTTTCCATCCTGTATTCGTAAAGTGAACAATTTGATCTATCCCAAAATGTTTCAGTTTTTCAATAGCTTCTGTATAATATAGATCCAGCTCGTCCGGTTTATGCGCATCACTGCTGATCACCATTGGGATCCCCTTTTTTTGTATAAGACATAAAATCAGATCAGAAGGATAAAAATCTTTACACCTTTTTTTATAGAGTCCTCTTGAATTGATTTCAACAATAATATTTTTATCATAAATCAACCCGATTGCTTTCTGAATCAAATCTACGTACCAGTTCTCTTGTTCTGAAAAGAAACGTCCTTGATTATGCATTTTGATTTTATCCATGTGTGCAATAATATCAAAGGGCTGTGTTTCTATCATTTCAAAAGTTTGTTCCCAAAAAGCAGTTACGGCTTTTTGAATGTTATTTTGAAAATAGACCTTTAACCCTTCATCATAAGTTTGTTGTTTAGATCCATCAATAAACCATAACTGTTCATGAACAGGGGTTTGAACAAGATGAACGCCTCCAATTAAATAATCTAGATGGTATGTTTCTTTAAAGTGTGAAAAAGGTTTTGTAAAATGGGGAATAAAATCACACTCCAATCCTTTAAAAAGTTGAATTTGGGGATTTTTCATTTGAAGAGCAGAGATCTCCCTGATATAATCGTTTATTTTTTCTTCCTTTATAGAGAAAGAGTTCTCTTTATTGATTGGAGCATGGGACGAAAATCCTAAATGTTTAAAATGGAGCTGAAGAGCCCTTTCCACAAAATGGGGCATGGGTTCTTTTCCGTCGCAATAAGAAGTATGGGTATGGTAATTAGATTTCATAGGTTTTTACTGTACTTTTTATTTTTCCTATATACAACTGGGTGATAATCTCCGCATTTTCAGGAAGTTCTGAGCCATCTTTCAGGGCTTTACCGTTAAAATAAGTGATGCTGTATCCTCTTTTTATTACATTTTCAGGGTGTAACAGTTCCACTTTGGTTTCCATCTGTTGTATAAAGTTGTGTTCTTTAATCATTAATTGTTTCTTTTCTGAAAGTAATCGTTGAATATGATCCTCCAGATCTTTCCATTTTTTGGTATTCCATTTTTCGAATGTGAGTTTCATGATATTCTCAATTTGTGAAAAAAAGAGATCTTGTTCTTTTAAAACGGAGATGGTTTGGTTCACTATTTTGGAATGAAAATCATCCAGTTGAATCGAGAAATTATGAAATTGCTGGATTAGAAAATACGCTACCTCAGTGGGTGTTATTTTATTTTGAAAAGCTACCATATCGGTGATGGTATCGTTTGTAGAATGCCCAATACCAGTAATTACAGGGATGGGAGAGGTCGCTACTTTAGATGAGAGAAGATAGTCGTCATAACAACTCATCCCTACATCACCACCACCACCTCTTACAATAACAATACAGTCAAAATCAGAAGCTCGTTTGGCGATCAGATCCAGTTGTTGTGAGATCGAAATGACCGCTTTATCCCCTTGTAAAATGGAAGGGAAAAGCTCCCACTCAAAATGATAATTCCAGTTGTTTTGAGTAAGAGTTACCGTAAAATCATGATACCCTTTACTGGTTTCAACGGAAATAACAGCAATTCTTTTGGGAACAAGAGGTAGTTTTTTATCCTTGTTGAGGTGAAATAATTGTTCTTTTTTCAAACGCTGAATCACTTCTTGTTTGTTTTTTGCCAACTCACCTAAAGTGTAAGTTGGTTCAATATCCTGAATATGAAGACTTAATCCATGTTGACTGCTGAATTCAACAGTAGCAAGACAAAGGATTCCAATATCTTCTTTAAGGGGATCTCCGGTAATTTTAATAAAACGTTGATTGATATCTCTAAATTGTGAGGCCCAGATTACGGCCCTTAATTGTGTTTTTATCTTTCCATTCTCTTTCTCAACCAATTCGGGATAACAGTGTCCGGAATGAGGATAATGGTTTAATTTCAGAATTTCAGCTCTTATATAATATGCTTTGGTATAGTTTTTAGCAATAACACGTTCAATACTCTTAGAAATTTCTGAGAGGGAATAAATGGGACGATCATTAAAAGTATCTCTTTTATCTGTCATTGTATATCTATAAACTCCAATTGAATTCAACACCCTTTCTGACGGTTTTAATAATTTTCCCATACAATTTTTGCCTGATAAAAGGAGTATTGATTGATTTTGATTCAAAAAAATCTTCAAACAGGGTGAATTCATTATGGATATCAAAAATCGCAAAATCAGCATCCATTCCAGGTTTGAGAGATCCTTTATTCAGCTTCATCATTTGAGAAGGATTGGTCGCCATTTTTTCAACAAGTTGTGGAATGGTAAGGTGTTTGTTTCTGACTAATTTTGTATAACATAAGGGGAAGGCGATTTCAAGACCAATCATTCCGGGAGCACCGGCACTTTTCTCTTCCAAGGTATGAGGGGCATGATCTGTCGCAATAGCGCAAGCAACACCATCCTGAAGCGCTTTGATTAAGGCATCAATATCCTCTTGTTCACGAAATGGAGGATTTACACGATAATGTGCTACTTCAGCTCCAGTGGCAAAAAGATGATGAGGTGTTACTTCACAGGTAACGTTGTACCCCTCCTCCTGGGCTTCTCTGATCGCTTGTATTGCTTCTTTTGTACTCACATGACAAAAATGGAGGTGACCACCAATCTCTTTAAAAAGTCTGATATCTCTAAAAGTCATGTTGTTTTCAGCCACTCTCATATCTGTTTTGCTAAATTTGGAGTCTTCAGCATGACACATGATAGTGCAATTTTTATCTTTACATACTGTAAAGATTTCTCTCATTACCTGATCATCATTGACACCTCTTCCATCATCTGTAACAAATAGAACGTCATCTTTCTTCAGTTTTTTAAGATGTTCAAAATCTATACCTTGTAAATTTTTAGTCATGCTAATCGTCTGATTTACAGTTATTAAACCAATCTCTTTAGCTCTGGAATGCACATCCTCAACGATCTCCATAGAACTACAAACGGGTTTTGTATTGGGCATCAAATTCACAGCAGTAAAACCACCTTTGAGTGCAGCCCTGGAACCGGA
>JAEWUL010000213.1 GCA_023459435.1 Bacteroidota bacterium | reverse complement strand
CTCCTCAACTCCTCAACTCCTCAACTCCTCGACTTCCTATTTCAAGAACCCTTCGTTAAAATTGCAAGGCAAAAGTTCTGATACAGAGGCCACAACATACACTTCTCCTGATTCTCCTGCCATGATCACTTCAATAGGTTGGTTGAACTTTTGTTCATACTCCAGTAACACCTGACGGCAGCTTCCACATGGAGGTACCGGAATGGTAAGTGGGTTTTGAGGATGTATGGCGGTTACGGCAATTTTCGTGATCGGAACCTCCGGATATTGGGATGACGCATAAAAAACAGCCGTACGTTCTGCACATAATCCGGTAGGATATACTGCATTTTCCTGGTTATTACCATTTATGATCATCCCATTATTCAATAGAACAGCGGCTCCAACTTTAAATTGGGAGTATTTGGCATACGCTTTCTTTGCTGCCAACTCGGCTTGTTCCAGTAAATTGAATGTATCTTCAGGTAGTTCGGTCCTATCCTGAAATACCCTTACATTTGTCGCTAATTGTATCGTTTTCATAGTTTCTGATTTTTTACTTGTTGGCAATCTGAATTTCTTGCTCGCTGGGCTTCCTCCCTAAACAAAACAAGAGAAAAGAATTAAAAAAAGAGAAAAAGGTAACCCCTGCATGCGTGTTAATCGTATCTTCGGTAAACATTGAAATAAAAATGATCACAAAAAATAAAATATAGATCAGCTTATACTCCATACGGAAATACAATGGGGCAAAAAGCATGATTAAAAAAAGGAGTAACAAAAAAATCCCTCCCGACATCCAAATCGTAAGGAATTGATTATGACACCCTTTTAACTTCTTGGTTATCTCCGACTGTTGTTTCTCTAACTGATCATCCAACTCAAATTTATGATCCCCGACACCTACACCAAACAACCAGTTTTTCTGGATTAGGGTGCCACTTGCTTTCCATAACTCAAACCGTTCCAGTAATGAGGATTGATGGATTTTTCCGAACTTTTGATATAAACTCAAACTGAAAAAAGTGGGATATAATGATCTTTTTAACCCAATCCCTCTTGTATAGTCAATATTCGCATACCCTTTTTCGATGTATGAAATATCACGGTCTGATAATTGCTGAACCCCCTCTGCATCTTTTCTTAAACCCATAGAGTTTAAATATCTGATCAACCCTTGTTCTACATCTGCCATCGGGATCCGGCTCCTTTTAGACCATTCCTCTAAGAGTTCAGTCCTATTCACATAATAGCCAATCATATGTCCATTCTCAACCCAGGTGTCCTGATCATGACAATATGGATTGCCCAACTTTGTGAATTTTTCAAGCTCCTGATTCTGATCCTTGTTGTAAAAATATTGATAAGAGATCACAGATATGTAAGTCACTAACGTGAGTACAAAAAGGAGGAAAAGAATGGTTAGAACCTTAAACTCTTTTTTCTTTCTAAAACGGAAGAGGATGTATACCATCAAATAGAGCACTAGTATAAAGAGGATTACAATTCCTGTAAGTGTTTGAGCAATAAATAGATACAATACAAACCATATCAGAATTAATACATAAATTGGAATTATTTTTCTGTTTCTCCACTCTTTATCCCAAATGAGAAACGATAGAATTACTATTCCGAATACAATATTTAAACTAAAGCGAATATGAGAAATAAAGCGTGATATCTCTCTGATATCATTTACAATATGAGTATTGAGATAATATATAGAATATAATGTTGTAAAGAACAGAGAACCAATATAGACCAGAAAAACCCACCGGATCTCTTTTTTCTGTATTGGTTTGGATGTCACAATACTTAATGGGATCAGAAGCATGGGAAGTTTCATCAGGTAGCTTTCCAATCCTAATGCATAGTGATCGGTATTTATAAAACCAATAAAAAACAATAAAGGAAATGAGATGATCCAAAAGACCACTCTATTGCTTTTTAATCGTTCCCATTTCTCTTTCCAGTTCCACTCTAATAATGCATTGCAAAACAGCACACAAATCCCAATCGTCATCACAAACATTGATAGGGGTAAGGCTATTGCAATGGTCAATAAACTACCGATATAAAGAGTATAATGGAACTTTTCTCGAATCACCACTTTTATTTTTTACCTGTTAAGATGGACTTATACCTTACTGTATCTGTTAGTATTTGTTTGGCCATTTTGATATCCGGATCATAGGAGAGTTGGTTGATGATCCGACCTTTTTGAAAATAGTATCTTGCAACAATCTCATTGGCAAGATAGTGTGAGATCTCCTCCTTGAATTTTAGAAGATCTTTCTCTTTTTCCTGTTCCAGTTTCGTTTTCAGTTGAGTCACAATGGGATGAACCTCTTCATAATATTTTTCCTCTTTTGACACCCGAATGATCTCTTCAATCAATGCTTCTGTTTCCGTTTTGTAAGTAAACTCTTTTCCTTTCACAAAGGTTAAAAACTGATTATAAATGGGATCATCAACTACAAACTGATCTGCTGTTAAGATGGTAGGATGTTCCACAAAATATTGATTGGCAAAATCAAAGATGATATTATTCTGAACCAAAGAGACCAGAATGGTACTGGCATCTAGCTCATCTGTAACCACATCCGGTTCAACACCCCCTTTGTCGTAAACGGTTCTTCCATTTTTTGTTTTGTAAGCAACCGCTAGAGAATCAGGGATGTGTGGAGCTACTCCATTGGTGTCTTTATTAAAATAATCGATATTCTGTACACATCTTCCACTCGGAATGTAATATTTAGAAACGGTCACTTTGAGAGAGGTGTTGTAGCTTAAAGGAACCACATTTTGCACCAACCCTTTACCAAAGGTTTTTTTCCCTACAACAACTGCACGATCTAAATCCTGAAACGAACCTGAAACAATCTCTGAGGCAGAAGCGCTAAACTCATTGACCAGCACAACAACAGGGATCTCTCTGTCGATAGCACTACCTCTGGTGTAATATTTGTTGTTTTGTTCCGGAATTTTTCCCTTGGTTTCAGCGATCAAAATGTTTTGATCTACGAAAATATTCATGATGTTCACCGCTTCCTGAAGCAACCCTCCACCATTATTTCTGAGATCAAAAACGAGATATTTCATTCCCTTTTCTTTCAACTTCATAAATGCATCCTTCACTTCTGAGGAAGCTTTATCGGTAAACTGATCGAGTTTGATATATCCGATTGATTCTGTTAACATCCCATAATACGGAACAGTCGGAAATTTGATCTCTTCCCGTTTGATGTTGAAACTCTTTTTTTCTTGTGTAAACGGGCGTTCAATTTCGATGGTCAAGGTTGTTCCGGGTTGCC
>JAEWUL010000212.1 GCA_023459435.1 Bacteroidota bacterium | reverse complement strand
AACCGTTCCTAAAATTTCAAAGATAACCCAATGCCATTATGTGTTAATCCAAAATTAAGTTGAGGTTGCATAGAACTATATCGATTACCCTGCGTATAATCTTTGTACATATTTTCTGCAGATAATTTTTTGGCAACACCCACTGCACTTAATGGAATGCTTACAATTATTAGGACTTGCCCTGTTGTTAATGCTTCAACCCCTAGTAAACCTAGAATAGCACCACCTCCACTACCAGATTCCAACGATATTAGTCCTATAGTATAGAATATTGTTCCACCAATCGTTAATCCAACTCCACTCCCGCGTAAATTTTTCCCTTTTCGTGACATATCATTCCCACTTTTAAATTTATCATAAATTGAGTTTATGCCTATCTTTGATAAATAGTTCTCTTTTTCATAATCACTCATTTTCATTAATTGCTCGAAAGATAATATTTCAGGAACATTCTTACTATTTATTTGAATTGGAACAGAATTTAAGGGTTGGAAATAATCCTCTTTCCCATTTTGATAAATAATCTTATAGATCTTTGATTGATCTATTGTGTATATTGGCCCATCTAAATTATCAAAATCTTTATATTTTACACTTTGATCATTGATCTCCAATATTTTTGTTTTCATTACTATTGAATCCATTCTGATCAATAAGTCCTGTGCGTAATTTAAATTTGCATAAAAAAATGTTGTGATTAATAAAACCAAAATTCTATAATTTTTTTTCATAATGTTTACCCTAATTTGTGTCGGGAACAACTTTTAGATAATGTTTATAAAATAATTGTTTGCAAATTAACAACTCAGCTTTGACAATTACTGACAAAATAATGAAAAATGAACTAGAGGCAAGAGACGATGTATTAGAGGGAATAATGGATTATAACAATGGAACGCGGATGACACGGATTTTCAATCGCGGATTTAAACGGAGCTGTTTTTATCCGTAGTGCGAAGCATCCGTTGCAATAGCGTTCTATTTTAATTAATACACCGCGAATGCTCTAATAAAAAAACGAATCTATTTTCAATCTTTTGTGGTTAATTCAACTTTCCTAATAGCCCTGCACTAAAGTACAGGACTATTGATCTAAACTCTAAAATATTCAACCTTTAAACTCTTAAACAGCGAAGCGTTCAACCTTTAAATAGCTGATAACGGATCGCTTCTATACAATAATCCCACTTCCATGGCAAATCTTGTGCTCCTGGTCGTAGATCACCCCAAACTGACCGGCGGCGATGCCGGAAACACGCTCTTTGGAAGTGATTCGGTAAATATCTCCAATGCGGGATAGAATCCCCGGGGTGAAATCGGGCGTGTGCCGGATCTTGAAAAAGATCTTCTTCTCCTGTTCATCTCCCATCGGGTTTTCAGTGATGAACTGCATCCCGGACAAATTGATGATATTGCCATATTGCGATGCCGGATCATACCCGCATGAGACATACAAAATGTTCTCTTCAATATCTTTCTTGATTACAAACCAAGGACCACCACTCAATCTTAATCCACGCCGTTGCCCAATGGTATGAAACCAATACCCATCATGTTCCCCTAAATATTTACCGGTTTCAAACTCAATTATTTTCCCTTTCTTTACCCCTAAATATCTTTTGATGAAGTCGTTATACTGGATCTTGCCTAAAAAACAGATCCCCTGACTGTCCTTCCTATTTGCACTCGGTAAGTTCTCTTTTGAGGCTATTTCTCTTACCTCACTCTTCAATAAATGTCCAATCGGAAACATCAGCTTGGAAAGTTGCAAATAGTTGATCTGGGCTAAAAAGTAAGTCTGATCTTTGATATGATCTTTTGCTGTGGATAAATAAGTCTTATCCTCTTTCTCAGTGATCGTCGCGTAATGTCCACTCGCGATCTTATCGAACTCCCTGCCCCATTTTTGCTCAAAATAGCCAAATTTGATCCATCGGTTACACATCATGTCAGGATTAGGAGTGAGGCCCCGTTTTACACTCTCAATCGTATAGGCCACAACATTATCCCAATACTCCTGTTGTAAACTCACCTCTTCCATTTTGAGTCCATATTTCTTGGCTAAAAATTTTACAATATAAAGATCATCTTCGGTAGTACACTGGATGTTTCCCGCTTCATCTTCCATCCCAATTTTGATATAGAAAAGGGTGGGGTTGTGTCCCATCTCTTTGAGATTATGTACGATAACGGAACTATCAACACCTCCTGATACTAATGCAGCTATATTCATTGTAGGTTAAATTATTCAATTTCAATGGGTATTTCCGGTTCGAAAAGGATTGAATGGATTAGGTCTTCATAAATCTTTATCCCGTTTTCAATGCTTTGAATGGGGATCCTTTCATTGACATTATGGATGGAACTCATCAATTCAGCTGAAAGAAAAGCCGGAAAAATACCGTAAGTGGGGATCCCCTTGGCTCTGAAGAAGTTGTTGTCATTTGAGGCAGGCACAATCAAGCTGATCACTTCACTATCGGGATAGATTTTTTTAATGGCGTTTTTCAATCGATAGAAGAAATGATCAGGAACAGTGGAAGGGGCTTCAATCCCTTCACTGAGAATCTGGATCCTGATGGAGTCATTCATCAGCCACTTCCTGAGTTTAGTAAGGAAATCTGATGTTTTTACTTCAGGTAATAACCGGCAATCCAAGATCGCTTTGGTTTGGTGAGGAATCACGTTGGGAGCACTGGGAGTAGTGTATAAACAGGTAATCGTGATGGTATTGCTGATGATGGAGTAAATGGCTTCATGTTTTTTGAATTGTGGGGCAACTAATGGGGAGAAAAAAGAAATGTTTTTGAATGCAAAACCTCTAAATCCACCTTCAATCTCTCCCACTTCACGAAACATCCGGATCGCGGGTTTGGTGTATTGTAAAGGTCTATATTTGTTAATGGTTAATACCCGTTCCAGTGCATTGATGGTTTGTTGTGTGGAATAGTTCACAGGAGGTACTGAACCATGCCCTGATGTCATGACGTTTAAAGTGAGCTCTAACCATAATGAACGTTTGGCCGCGACACAAATACCATATATATGTTTCTCTGGTTCCCTGCTTAACAATCCATCAAAACCGGAACCTCCTTCCCCATATACGACCACAGGATTGATATAGGTTAAATGGTTTTCAGTAATCCATTTAGCTCCTTTGGCCCCGCCAACCTCTTCATTGGAAACCCCTAAAAGGGTGATGTTAAAAGGTAAATCAGTGGTTCTTGCTAGTTCAATATATTTGGCAATCGCTAATAATTGCATGATCCCCATCCCTTTATTGTCTATGGATCCCCTGCCCCAAATACAACCCTCGGCTATGGCCCCGGAAAAAGGAGGGTATTTGTTGAGTGGAGAATCCTGTGCTTCAACCACATCGATGTGTGTCAGAAATACAATATTGGGTTTCCCTTCAGATAAGGGATATAAAGAAGCCGTAAAATTATAGGAATCCACTTTGTCTGATAAAACTTCCACAAAGAGTCCCATTTCTGAAGCTAATCCGGATAGATAAATACCAGCTTCCCTTTCATTACCTGTTACAGATGGGATCTGAACATACCTACTTAACAGTTTGGCTGATGTGGGAATGGAATCTGTATTGTTTCCAAATAAAGGTTGTGTTAAGATAAAACTTATTACGATAAGAAATAACGAGAAGTATTTTTTTATATAAATCATAAAGATTTTTCTTTAGACACAATTCAAAAACAAAAATACAATTTTTTTCTCAATACATTTCTAATGTGAGATTGTGAGAAAAGTTAATTCTTAAAAGCCTTTTTAACATTCACATAATCTAGATAATAAAGAATTTTAATCGAGATGCTGTTTGTTTTTGGCATCTCAAAAGTGTCTTCAATATTTCTGAAATAGTTTAATTCTGTTAAAGCTGCATCAGATTCTATTGCGTTTTTAAAAATCACAGAGATCGTGCTGCCGGGAGCAAATTGCCATGAATAGATAAAATCGATGAAAAACACATTGTAACTGAAATCTTTATTCTGTTGATATACCGTGTTCAATTCAATGTCTCCGTTAGGAAGAAGGGTATAGTAATCGTGGTATTGTCCGGTATACCAGTAATGGCGTCCACCCAAACTAAGACTCATATCGTTTTTGATCAGATACTGAAAAGTGAACCGATTCTCATTGGTAATCAATTGTCTTCCACCAAAAATAATTTTGTTTTGGTCAATCTCAACAAATCCGATATTGTATGTGTTATTGTAAAAATTGTATGAGTAAGTTAATTTAAAGTTGTTTTTGATTCTTAGGTTAAAAGTTGGATTGATCCCATAGGCAACCCCATCAAAAACCTCTGAAAAGTCTCCATAATTGAGTTCAACACCATAAGAGAATGGATCTCTTTCATCAGAAGAGTAGGAGAGAGAAAAATTGTAGTTTTTATATTTTCGGAAAACCCTGCCAGGAACCCTGGGCTCATAATAATCATAAGCTTTAAACAACATGCTGTATATGGTAAAGTTGAGATATGCAAAATGGTTCAACAAAAAGGTGGAACTGATGTTTAAAGAGTTTCCAATCCCCTTGTACGTTTCGGGATTTAGAGAATAGGTAAATGTAGTTGAATGATACGATTCCCGGAATAGTTTGGTCGGATGGTAAGTGTCATAGGAGAAATATATTTTTTCAGTTTGTTTATTTCCGATGACGTAGTTGCCCATATCTCTGGAATCAAATGTTTTTCCAATATACGTATGGGATATACCAAACTGAAAATTGCCGGAGGCCTTTCGGAATCCTGCCAAATATCTATGCCCAATCAAAGTGTTGTAACTGTTTTGTGTGGTGTCATTGCCGGTAAGAATCTGGCTGATGGCATAGTTCCCATCAATAGCCCACATCGTGTTTTTGTCCATAAAAGTGAACCCTGTTCCCGTAACATTGGCGGTTTTATGGGTCAATGGCTTCAAAACGTTGGTGTTGATGAAGTAAAAAGAGGAGTTGTGTTTCATCTGTTGATCAAAAACAATGACATTGTAGTTCGCATAAGGTTCTGTGAGGATCTTGCGTGTTTTTCCATTGCCATCTTCTACAATAGCATAGGTGTTGTCTGTAATGGCGTTGAAAATGCCAATCCCTAAACCATGATTATTCCGCCCGGTAAGTTTAATAGCATTAATCAGTCTTACTGCCGAAGGATCCTCAATTATTGTCTCGCCCTGATGTAATTGATCGCTGACCTGATTGTGTCGCTCCGGAATTTTTCCGATTCTTCTGGAATAAAACAATTGGTTTTTATTGAATAATTCTGTCCCCTCCTTGAAAAAAGGTCGGTTCTCATTAAAAACAACTTCATCATATCCTAATGTTTTTACTTTATTGTCAGATTGTACCTGACTGAAATCGGGCATCAAGGTGAGGTCTAAAGTGAATTTTTCATCCAGTCCATACTTTAAATCAGCTCCGAAATTATAAGAGAATGCCCCCTGATATGTAGTGGACTGATCACTGTTTATAAAAGGTTCTCTTTTGTAAAAAACATTAACGAATGGGCTGATAGATAATCTGACAGGAGGTTCAATGTGGTTCAAACCTTTAAGTGTTCCCCATAATGTTCTGGGACTGGAATTGTTTTTTGGGACTAAAGCCCACTGGTCGGTTTCGTTGTTTCTGCGAATCTCCCGTACGATCTGAAAACCCCATTCCTGTATCTCAGTACTTGGAAAACGGATGGCAGAGTATGGAATGTTGAGCTCTATAATCCAACCCTCATCAGTGATTTTGACTGCACTATGCCAAACAGCATCATAAGTAGGATCAGAATCTCGATAATCAAACTGTACCCCGGAGGCTGATACCCCAAAAACATAGGCGTCTAAACGCTTGTACGTGTCAAATCCAATGTAGAACATGTCCGCAATGATCTCATTGTTATCCCTGGAACCAAGTTGTGCAAATATACTGTCTGGTGCAGTGTCGTATAGAATAGCTCCAACATAAATCGAAAAGTTGTCGTATACAATTTTGATTTCCGTTTTTTGACTGGGATCAGCGTTAAATACAGGAAATTGTTGTTTGAAAAGTGTAATGGATGGTTGTGAGTCCCAACATGGGTCATCTAAAATACCATCGATTTTTGGTGCCTGTTCAATACGGTAAAGTGAAAAATCAGGAGTTTTTTGTTGTGCATAAATGAGTGTTGTGTAAATTGATAATAGTATCAATAGTAATGCGTTTTTGACATACCCCATATTTAAAGCGCTTTTTTAGTTTGAATGTTTACAGTATTTAAAAATCTTTGGAAATGCAAATATACACTAAAGAGAGCATTTTTTTAATTCTGTATGATTCTTTTTAAATTTTTCCTTAGAAAATAAAATGGTTTTTACCTTTTATGATTTTTTAGTATATTTGGATACATGTACAATTCTGGTAAAAATCCATGAAATATAAACAAAGTTTACATGGAATAAACCAAAATATAAA
>JAEWUL010000211.1 GCA_023459435.1 Bacteroidota bacterium | reverse complement strand
GGTTAGGACTGGGTTTAGTATTTAAATCAAGGGCCACATCTGGCGGTACAGATATTGTGGCTATGGTTTTAAAAAAATATTTTAAACATATTCCTCTAGGAACCATGATTATGATTGTGGATTCAACTATTGTGATTGCTGCTTTGGCTGTTTTTAAAGATTGGACCATCCCACTCTATTCCTGGTTTGTGATTTATGTTTGCGGATTTACTATCGATAAAGTGATCTCCGGTTTTGCAAGAAGAAAAGCCATTTTAATCATTTCAGATCGTTATGATGAAATTAAAAGTTTTATTATTAAAGATTTAGACAGAGGAGGAACCTTTCTTCACGGTGAAGGGATGTACAATCTGGCAGAAAAAAAAATCATTTACACTACAATAAGTTCCAAAGAGTTACCGTTACTTTTATATCATATTCATGAAACTGATCCTAAAGCATTT
Source organism: Bacteroidota bacterium (assembly GCA_023459435.1). Taxonomy (GTDB): domain Bacteria; phylum Bacteroidota; class Bacteroidia; order Bacteroidales; family WCHB1-69; genus UBA5429. The sequence continues at coordinate 3,341 of JAEWUL010000211.1, read as the reverse complement.
GTTTCTGTTTTAGATGCAACTGATGTTTTTGGAGAAGGATTTAATTCGTTAAGAGAAAAAGCTTTACATTAATGAAAGACAAAATTATTGCCGCATTATCATTTGTATTTGACCCTGAAATTCCTGTGAATGTATGGGAACTGGGTTTGATATACGATATTATTATTAAATCAGAAAACGAAGTTGAAATCATCATGACATTAACTGCACCCAACTGTCCGGAAGCTGAAAGTTTACCCTATGAGGTAAAAACGGAAGTGAAACGGATGACCGGAATTGAGCATGTTGATGTAACCATCACTTTCGATCCCCCTTGGGATATGTCCAGAATGAGTGAAGCCGCAAAATTAGAACTCGGATTCTTATAATTATTTGAAAAATATGAAGAAAATTTTCCTTATTTATCTGGTTCTATTTTGTTTTAATAGCTCCATTGTTGCTCAGGTTAATCTAGATCAACAAAAAAGACTCGAAAAGCATGTCTATTATTTTGCTGCCGACTCATTAAACGGTCGTAAAACAGGAAGTGATGACAATAAAAAAGTGGCGGCCTATATCAAAAATCAGTTTGATGAAATGGGATTAAATGCTTATTACCAATATATTAAAAGTGATAATTCCCGGCAAAATGTAATTGCCATAATGGAAGGGAGCGATCCTGTTCTTAAAAATGAGATTATCGTTGTTGGAGCTCATTATGATCATTTAGGTTTTAAAATGATCGATTCTACTAAAAAAATTTATAATGGTGCTGATGATAATGCATCAGGAAGTGCTGCCATTATCGAGATTGCTCGTCAGATGGTTTCTCAAAAAGAGTCTTTCAAACGAACGATTGTTTTTGTAGCATTTGATGCCGAGGAGATTGGTCTAGTGGGTTCCACATTTTATATCAATGATTTTATCAAAAATAATCCTACTCAAAAAGTGGTTTTAGCTATGAGTCTGGATATGGTTGGGTACCTCAAAAAATCTAAAAAACTAAAAATTACAGGGGTTAAAACCCTGGTGGATCCCAATCTGTTTTTCGACCAGGTAACTTTTGACTCGAGGTATCGTTTGATACTGAATGATTTTGACAACTCAATATTTACTGGTTCAGATCATGGTCCATTTCTAAACAAACAGATCCCTGCTTTCCATGTAACGACTGGACTCAGTTCTCCTTATCACAAACCGGAAGATGATGCAGATTTAATTGATTATGAGGGAATTTCAATTATTGTAGATTATTTCGCACAATTAAACTATCTCTTTGCTACAGCTCCTCAACTCGAAAGTTCTAATCAGTTTTACAGCTCCGGAAGTAGACCTAAATCAAGTTATTTCGGGTTGATTGCAGGCATGGGATCCAATCAACATGCTTACACTAAAGGGACTATGACCGGAAAGAATGGAATGGCCTTCAATTTAGGACTTTATGGAAAACTGGGCCTTAGTGAAAGTTTTGCTTTAAAGGGTGAACTCAATTACGAATTCAAAAAAGGAAATCGTATAGAAGGAACACTATATACACACGCCGTGTCCGTACCGATAACTCTTTTTGCAAGAACTACTATTGAAAATATGATTGAAATTAGTGGAGGAGTTGGTGGGTACTATTCCTATTATTTTTCCGGAACTTTGAATAATAATCCCCTCAACTTTACCATTTATTCTCCTCATGAATATGGTTTTGTTTTCGAGTATGAAATGAGAGTTTATTCGGTATTATTGGGGATGCAATACAAATATGCATTTAACAACGTAAAAATCAATCCTATCGATATAGATAAATCCAAAATAATGGGAATGACTTGTAGAATTGGATTCATTTTTTAATTTGTTGCTGCAATTACAATCATATAATCGAGATACTCCATTTTATAAAGGGGTATCTCTTTTTCATTTTTTAAAGTGGCCTTAAGTGGGTTTTTCGTGATCATCATATCACCACAAAAATCAAGATCCCCTTTTTCAAACCATTTAAAGACAGCTTCTTTGGCACTCCAGATAAGAGTTACCTCTTCCGGGCTTTCCGCATTAAATTGGTTCATCTCCTGCGGATTCATAAACTTATGTTTTAATTTTAATATCTTTGGTGTCACTTGTTCAATATCTGCTCCAACGGGGAAATGGCTTAAAACGGCTAAACCATAATTTTTGGTATGAGAGAATGAGATATTTCCATTCCGGATTATAGGTTGACCAAATGAAGAGTAGCTTAATTCGATTGATTTGTCTTCAATAAGCTCAGACAAAGCAGCCCTACAAGCCCATTTTTCTAAGCGTCGTGAGTCAAGTTTTAGACTTAAAATATCAGAGAGATCCTGAGAACTCAGCTGGTATCGGGATAAAAAAAACGCTTCCGTTTCTTGTATTTGCCATAAGCAAACAGAAACGGAAGCATTGATTTGTTTTTTAATGACTACAGGCATAACTATAAGCCGCGTTCTTTATCTTTAATTTTTAATAATTGTTTTCTTAATGCTTCTGCAACTTCGTCCGTAGCTTCTTCAAATGTTTTGGCAGTTTTTCCGGCTATAGCATCATTTCCTCTAATTTTTGCTCTTACTTCTACCGTTTTATTTTCAGGTTTTTCCGTATTTTCAACCTTTAAGGTTACTTCAGCACCAATAATTCCATCGTGAATTTTGGTGAGTTTTTCAATCTTTTCTGAAATAAAACTTTCCAATTTTTGGTCTGCTTTAAAATGCAAAGCTGTGATTTTAATGTTCATAAAAACCTCCTTGTTACGCTCTTGGATGAGCTTGTTGATAAATTGATTTAAGTTTTTCTATTGTATTATGAGTATAAATTTGGGTAGCTGCTAAACTGGAATGGCCCAATATCTCTTTAATGGCATTGATATCGGCTCCTTTATTTAAAAGATGGGTTGCGAAAGTGTGGCGTATTATGTGCGGACTCCTTTTGTCAATTGTAGTAATCATATCGAGATACCTCCTTACAATCCTATAAACAGATTTCGGATTTAATTTATTGTTTTTCAACGTAACAAATATACAACTTTTTTGTGACATTTCTCCATATTTTTGTTCAAAAAGTGAGAAATATTTTTCTAAGGTTGCTTTTGCCTGATTACCAAAGGGTATCACTCGTTCTTTATCTCTTTTACCTAAAACTTTTACGGTTTGTGAATACAGATCAACATCCTCCTTAGTAAGATTGATCAGTTCTGATAACCTCATCCCTGTAGCATAAAACAATTCTATAATCGCTTTGTCACGCCAACCCTCAAAATGATCTCCAAATAATTCACTTGAAAAAAGTTTGTTCATATCCTCTAATTCAACAAACTGAGGAACTCTTTTGGAAACTTTTTGGGAACTGATAGACTGTAA
>JAEWUL010000210.1 GCA_023459435.1 Bacteroidota bacterium | reverse complement strand
ATGGTTTGAAGACCACTCTCCTATTGCTCCAAAATTTAAGAAAAAAGAGGTAAAAGGGGTCGCTGCAAAAGTGATCACAGTTGCCTTTCTGGGGGGTGAAAGTTATCCAACATCACCACTTGGGATCAATCTCCCCAACGCCAACTGGATACGCAAGGAGTATGGTTCCAAATCTGTGACAATGAGCAACATTATGTATGCCCACAATCAGGCAGGGATCAAATCAGGAATTAATGATGAATTTTATTATTCCAATGATGAAATTGATCGTGCTGAAAAGTATGGTTACATCACCTACAATCTATTTGTGGATATGCATGAATGTTTGGGACATGGATCGGGTCAAATGGCTCCGGGTGTAAGTGATGCTTCATTAAAACAGTTTCATTCTGTTATTGAAGAGTGCCGGGCAGATCTTTTTGCATTATATTTCCTGGGTGATCCAAAAATTGTTGATTTAGGTCTCGTAAATCATCCAGAAGCTTACAAAGCAGAATATTACAGAAGCATTGTCAACGGAATGATGTTACAATTAAACCGGATCAATCTGGGAGATGAGATTACACAAACCCACATGCGTGACAGGGCGATTATTGCCAATTGGTGTTACGAAAAAGGGAAAGATGAAAATGTAATCGAATGGGTTATTCGTGACAACAGAAGGTACCTCAAAATCAACGATTATGAAAAACTTCGCAAGTTGTTTGGCGAGTTGTTAGCTCATATTCAGGACATCAAATCTAATGGTAAATATTTGGAAGCGAAACTTTTAGTAGAAAAATACGGTATCAAAATAGATCCTGAAATCCATAGAGAAGTAAAAGAACGGTTTGCCTTACTCGATATTGCCCCATATAGTGGATTTATCAATCCAAAATTTGTAATTACCACTGAAAAGGATGAGATCAAAAAGATTGATTTGGATTACACACAAAACTATGTGGATCAGATGTTAGAATATAGAAAAAAGTACCGATTACTAAAATAGGAATCGGTACTTTTAAATGATAAAAAACTAAAAAATGTTATTTTTCTACTCTTATTCTGGCATCAACAGCAATAACATATTCTGAGTTCCCTAATAACGGATTCAAATCCATTTCCACAATTTCGGGTGCCGCTTGCACTAAGGCTGAAACTCTGGCAACAGTATCCGATAGAATGGTTTCATTTACAGGTTCCTGACCACGCACACCTTTCAATATTTTGTACCCTCTTAAATTTTTAAGCAAAGATTGTGCTTCTGTGGAACTTACAGGGACTAAAGCAGCCTGAACATCCTTCAAAACCTCAATAAAGATGCCACCTAAGCCGAATAGGATCTGATGTCCGAATTTTTCCTCTTTGGAAGCACCAATAAACACTTCCGTTCCTTTGTACATTTTGCAGATCTCAACAGCGTAAGTTTCAGGTATTTTGATAAGACGGTTGAATTCTCTGGAGACTGTTTCCAAATCTTTAACATTCAGAACAACACCACCCACATCAGATTTATGGACAGGTCCTACTACTTTCATCACCAATGGAAATCCCATTTTTTGCGCTGCCTGTAGTGCATCTGATTCATTATCCACCTGCATCTCCTCTTTTTTCGCAATTCCTGCAGCATCTAAAAGAGCTCCTATCTCTTCCAATCCTAAATATCCATCCGTAGCGTTTTCGATCACCTTTCTGATTTTTTGGATATCCACATCAGGAATTTCAGGATGTAAAGGTTGTGGTTTCGGAGTATTCACAATTTTAGCTAAAGCATTGCCAAACACGCACTCTTCAGGGAAGTTGATACGGCGTTTGTTGTGTATAAAATCGGCAATCTCCTCTTTCACATTTACAATGGAAGGTAAAATGGGGTATATGGGTTTTTTACATGTTTTCATTTTCTGATGCAACAGCTCATACACATCCCAGTTGGGGAACAAACCCGGAGATCCAAATATGACCGCCATGGCATCGATATTGTCAAAGTCGTTTTCACAAGCATCGATGATAAAGCCCAACTGTTCGGCAGTTCCTGTAGCTAAAAAGTCAATTGGATTACCAACGGATGATCCTGCATAAAGTTTGGCTAGTAGTTTGTCCGCAGCTTCTCCTTCCAAATGAGGAACTTCAAGACCATTATTAGACAGGGTATCTGTCAACATCACTGCGGGGCCACCGGCATGAGTGATTACAGCAACATTTTTCCCTTTCATTTCGGGGTGCATAAAAATAGAACATACAGTTGTCAGCTCTTCTCTGTTAGAGCATCTCACGATACCCGCTTTTCTGAAAAGGGCTTCTACTGCTACATCAGAAGTGGCCAAAGCACCTGTATGAGATGAGGCAGCACGACTACCGGCTGCAGATCCACCAGACTTAATAGCAGCAATTTTACATCCTTTATTGATTAAAGAGGTAGCATGTAGCAATAGTTTGTTCGGATTTTTCACATTCTCCATATAGAGCATGATCACTCTGGAGCTGGTTCCCGGATTAAAAGTATTATCCAGATGTTCCATTACCTCTTCTATTCCTGTTTGAGCGGAGTTACCAACTGCCCAGATACTATTAAACGAAAGGCCATTGGTCATCCCAAACTCTGTAATAAAAACAGCTGTAGCTCCTGAACCGGTAACAAAATCAACACCTTTTGGATCCAGAGGTGGAACAGGTTCTGCAAAATTACCACAATAGTTCACATTTAAAAAGCCCGTACAGTTAGGGCCTATCAAGGTAGCTCCTGTTTCATTTAGGGTATCCACAATCTGTTTTTCCAACAGGGCACCGGCTTCGTTTTCCTCTGAAAAACCGGCAGACATAATAATGAAGCCCCCTGTTTCTTTTTGTTTTGCGAGAACTTCAACCGTTGAAGGGCAGAATTTTGCTGCAATAGCAAGGATAGCACAATCAACTTGAGGCAAATCTTCCACACTGGGATAACATTTTACACCCTGAATTTCAGTTTCTTTAGGATTAACAACATAAACGGCACCTTTGAAATTACTTTCTAACAGATTTTTCAATACTTTGCCTCCCGGTTTTTGCACATCGTTTGATGCTCCAACAACTACAATGGAGGCAGGATTAATCAATTTTGGATGAATCATATAGTTATTTTTTAATTAATTTGTAGCAAATCTATGATCTTTTTAATTTTCTGATCTAATTCCCTGTTTTTCTTATCAAAATCAGTGGACTTTTTCAGATCTGTTTTAACAGCAAAATAAAATTTAATTTTGGGTTCAGTCCCTGAAGGACGAACCGTAACTTTAGTATCATCAGATGTAAAAAACTGGATCACATCTGAAGGAGGTAGGTTCATCATGGTTGTTTTGCGAGTGATCAGGGAATAGCTCTCCTGTTTTAAATAGTCTCTAATCTCAACAATAGGAACATTCCCAATTGTTTTAGGTGGATCCGTTCTAAAATGATCCATCATTTTCTGGATCTCCTCCAAACCATCTTTACCCTTTTTGGTAATCGATAGTAACGATTCTTTATACAATCCATACTCTTGATATAAACTCAGAAGTTGTTTATAGGGCGTTGTTTTATTGGAATAGCAATATGCAGCCCATTCTGCTATCAATGCACAAGCTGAAATGGCATCTTTATCTCTTACAAAACTATCAATAAGGAATCCATAGCTCTCTTCTCCTCCACAAATAAACTTCTGCCGCCCCTCTAAACTCAATATCTTTTCAGCGATATATTTAAAACCTGTTAATACATCATAACAATTTAAATTGTAAGCAAAAGCAAGCTCTTTAAGCATCTCTGTTGTAACAATAGTTTTCACAATAAAATCAGTTTCAGAAAGTATTTTCTGAGTTTGCAGCTGATGAAGAATATAATGGGTTAACACTACAGCCGTTTCATTTCCATTAAGTCTGTAGTAGCCCCCTTTACCATCTTTTACAGCAACAGCAAGGCGGTCTGCGTCTGGATCGGTAGCTAAAACAATACTGGCATCCACCTCTTTTGCTTTTTCAAGAGCCAGTTTCATAGCTTCTTCTTCCTCTGGATTTGGTGAATTCACAGTTGGAAATTCTCCATCAGGTTCTTTCTGTTCATCGACCAGAATAATATGTTTAAAACCAACATTTTTCAATGCATCAGGTACCAGGGTGATCCCTGTTCCATGGATTGGTGTGTAAACAATCTTAAAATTCCTTTTATTTTTGATCAGATCTGGATTAAAGGAAAGGTTTTTGATTCTACTCAGATATACCTTATCAAAGTCACTATCAATATATTGAACTAGCTGGGCATTTCTGATCCATTTCACTTGATCTAATGTCTTGATTTTATTTACAGCAGAGATCACATTTTGATCATGCGGAGGGACCAGCTGTCCCCCATCACTCCAATAAGCTTTATATCCATTATACTCTTTAGGATTATGAGAAGCAGTGATCATTACACCAGCATGACATTCAAGTGTTCTCACGGCGAAAGAGAGTTCAGGTGTTGGTCTTAATTCCTTGAATAGAAAACAAAAAATACCGTTGGCAGAAAAAACATCCGCTGTAATGTTTGCAAAAAATTTACTGTTTAATCTGGAATCAAAAGCAACTACAACCTTGATATCTTGCTTTGGAAACTTTTTGATCAGATAATTAGCAAACCCCTGAGTAGCAGCTCCAACCGTATACTGATTCATTCTATTGGTTCCAACCCCCATGATGCCACGTAGCCCTCCTGTCCCAAATTCAAGATTTTTATAAAATGCATCTGTTAATTCTTTTGGATTCTCTGTTATATTCGTTAAGATCCATGACTTCACATCTTTGTCGTAATCTCCATCCAACCATGATTGAACGCGCTTTTTGATAAACTCTTCCATAAATATTCCAGTTAAAATGCAAAAATATAATAAAAATATCAATTAAACATATTTATATTTTTATATTTGATTAATATCCGTTTTTTATAAGCTTTGGTATTCCTATTAATTCCAAAATACACAAATTTATGAGATTCCTTTGATCATTTGACATCATTTTTTTATATACTTTTGTAAAAAAAATATTGAAACATGAATTTTACATTTTTTCACCGTCCTGAAACAAAGAAATTCAACTATAAACCTCAGTTTTACGTCCCGGATGAGGAAAAGGTAAAACGATCATCCGATTTTAATACGGAAGAGTTTGCTGAAAGACTTCATAAAAACTGGAATAACAGAAGACAAAATAAAAAACAGGGAATTTCCAATTTCAAATCTATTGTCTGGATTATCTTTATTCTTTTCATTCTCATATACTTATACTACAAGCT
>JAEWUL010000209.1 GCA_023459435.1 Bacteroidota bacterium | reverse complement strand
AAAAGTTTATGTTTTTCATAAAAGAAATTTCCACTGTCAGGATTGAATTTTCTTTTACTTTCAGTGATGGTTATGTACTTTTCATCATTTTTAGTTACTTTAACATCAAAAAAGTAAGTTCGTTTTCCCGCTCTCACTGCTCTTGATAATACTTCATTTTTTTCTAAATTTTCCATCTCACACTTTTTTTTGTTGTTATTAAGATTTTCTGTGCAAAGATACTATAAAATAAATATCCTGTTTACTTTTTTTTATTATTTTGTTGCAATTGTTGTTGTTTAACCATTTCATCCATTCTGGCTTGCCATTTGGATTTTTTTACAGGTTTTAACATATTTGCTTTCAATTTGGAACGTAATTTCTTTTCATCAATAGCATATCTGAAAATAAACATTTGTAAAAAGGTTATTAAGTTTACCAATAGATAGTAGTATGTCAATCCAGACGAAAAACTATTGAACATCCCCAAGAACATGATGGGCATCATATACATAAACACCTTCATCATTTTCATCTGATCTGCACTTCCTGTTGTCATCATTTTATTATTCAACCAAGTGTAAACCAATGTTGCAATAGTCATTAAAACACAAAACAGACTCACATGATCACCATAGAAAGGGATATTAAAGCCTAGCTCTAAAACTGAATCGTAAGTTGAAAGGTCATCAGCCCATAAGAAAGGTTGTTGTCTTAATTCATATGCTGAAGGGAAGAATCTGAACATGGCAATTAAGATTGGCATTTGAAGCAAAACAGGTAAACACCCTGACATAGGGTTTACTCCAGCACTTTTGTATAGACTCATCGTAGCCTGTTGTTTTTTCATAGCATCTTCTTGTTTGGGATATTTTGCGCTAATCTCTTCAATTTCAGGCTTTAATACTCTCATTTTTGCTGAAGAAGTATACGTCTTATATGCAATAGGTAATAACACAATTTTCAAAATAATGGTAAGTATTAAAATAATCATTCCATATCCTAAACCATATGATTCCAACCAGTTGAATAATGGAATAACGGCTAATCTATTGATCCAGTGTAAAAGAAAACTCCAGCCAAGTGGGACTTGTCTTTCAAGATTTAGATCGTACTCTTTTAATAATTTATATTGATTTGGACCGGAAAACAGGGTCATTCCAAATTTTCCGTTATCGAGATCTGAAATTTGAAAATCTAAACTCGCATCTAAATTCTTCAAGATTGGTTTTTCATTTTCCTCAGGAACATTCACAGACAATTGTCCGGAGGAGAAATAACCGGAATCAGCAATGAGAACAGTGGTAAAGAACTGTTGTTTAAAAGAAACCCATTTCAATCCTGTAGTAAAATCTTTCTTTTCAGCTTTCATTTCATTTAAATTGCTTACTTTTGAAAGGTTATCCATGTAAAAAACAGAAGTGAGATCTTTTTCTGCTTTAAAGTTCTTTTCAACAGATTTCGGATTTGCATTCCATTGTATCGTAAATGTTTGTGTATTTGGATAGAAATATTTTGACATATTCACCATTCTAATTTCAAAACCAACCCGATAATCATCAGTTGAAAAAGTGTACAAATACTCTACATAACTATTTGGATCATAGGAAGATAAAGAATCAGAATCGGTTTTAGGATAGAGTTTCAAAGATAATTTATGAGATTTTCCATCAGTAACTTTGATAAGCTCCGGTTGATCAGATTTAAAATAACAATTCTTGGTAAAAACTCGGGATTGATTCTTAAGCATCAATTCGATATTCATAAGGTTATTTGTTCCATCATAAAGAAGTAACTTTTTTTTAGGTTCCCCTTTTGGCGTATAACTATAGATATCATTAAATTCAATTTCAGATAAATAACCTCCCTTTTTAGAGATAGTATATTTTGCAATCTTTGTTTCAACGATTAATTTTTGGGTAGTATCTGGTACTTCAGGAGTATAAAAATAGGTTTCTTCATTAGTTTTGAGGTTATTACTCCCTTTTAAAGTAGAATCTTTTATAGTTTCTGAAGTTTGTTCAGATGATAGCTGTTTTGTTGAGTCTGATTGGGCTGTTGTTGCAGATGTTGTATCTTGATTATCCAGATCATTTGCAACGAACTCAGTAGCTTTTTGTTCTTTTAGTTTTTTTTGATTTGAAGAGTTCCAGAAACTAAAACCCATCAATAATGCCAACATTAAAAGTAATCCAATAATTGTATTCTTGTCCATTTATCTAAATTTTTAAGTCGGCAAAGATACAAAAAAAATCGTATTTTTGCACTCTACTAAAATCCAATAATAATGAAATATTCTAAACTAAAAGTGATCAGTAATAAAAAAATTGGCACAGGTATTTATGTATTAAAAGTAGCCAATTATAATGATAATATTCAACCCGGTCAATTTTATATGATCAAGTGTTGGGATGATCAACTCCCCTTACTTCGACCTATTAGTGTATATAATGTAGAGGTTGACAGTATTCATTTCATGTACCGGATTTTTGGCAAAGGGACTGAAAAAATAGCATTACTTAAAAAGGGTTCTGACATTGAGATTTTAGGACCATTAGGCAATGGATTTCCTATACAACAGGTAAAAGGAAAAATTGCATTGGTTGGCGGTGGTATAGGGATCCCACCATTGTATGAAACAGCCAAAAAGTTATTGGAGATAGGTAATAAAGTTGACATCTATCTGGGCTATAAAGATGAACTTTTTGCATTTGAAGAGTTTGTAGATGTTGCTCATAATGTTTTTGTTACTACAGAAAATGGAAATGAGGGTTTCAAGGGGTATATTACGGATATATTTAAACCTAATCGGTATAATGCTGTTTTTACATGTGGCCCTGAAGTGATGATGTTCAAAATCAGAGATATGTGTAGAGAACATAATGTGCCTTCTTGGTTGTCTATGGAAAAACACATGGCATGCGGAGTTGGGGCTTGTTTGGTTTGTAATTGTGATACTAAAAATGGCACATTAAGAACTTGTAAAGATGGACCTGTATTTTTTGGAAACGATTTACTATAAAAACGAAAAAAAAAGAACAAAAATGGATAGACTAGCTACAACAATCAATGGAATCACTTTTAAGAATCCAATCATTGGTGCATCCGGTTGTTACGGATTTGGAAGAGAATATAATGAGTTATACAATATTAATATTATTGGTGGAATCAGTTCAAAAGGTTTAACATTAGAACCCAGGCAAGGCAATAAAGGGTTAAGAGTTTGGGAAACTGCATCGGGAATGATGAATAGTGTAGGTTTACAAAATCCCGGTGTTATCAAGTTCATTTCAGATGAACTTCCTTTTATGGAATCTACTGGAACAGTGATCATTGCAAATCTGGGCGGGAGTCTTATTGAAGATTATATCCAAGGAATAGAACTTTTAAATGAAACATCCGTTGATTTTATTGAATTAAATATTTCTTGTCCAAATGTAAAAACAGGTGGTATGGCTTTAGGAATTAAAAATGACATTGCCTTTGAAGCTGTATTATTAGCCAAAAAAGCTTCCAAAAAACCATTGATGGTCAAATTATCTCCAAACGCAGAGAATATTGTTGAGATGGCAAAGGCCTGTGAAGCTGCTGGTGCAGACTCTCTTTCACTGGTCAATACTTTTAAAGCAATGGCTGTTGATATCAAAAAGCGCAAAGCTGTTTTTGAAAATGTATACGCCGGGTTATCGGGTGCAGCTATTAAACCTATGGCTTTGAGAATGGTGCATGAAGTATGTAAAAACGTCAAGATTCCTGTTGTTGGGTTAGGTGGTATTTATACTGTAGAAGATATTATTGAATTTATCATGGTAGGTGCTTCAGCTGTTCAGGTTGGTACTGCCAATTTCACTCATCCTATGATTATTCCTGAATTGATCAGAGGACTCGACGAATACTGTATCAAAGAGAATCTAAATAACATTATGGACATAAGAGGTATTATATAATATGGAAAACGCCCCTTTTTTTGAAGGCAAACCCCCTGTTTACAAATTCCTGCTTTTAATCTTGTTTGTGATTATTGGATTCAGCTTTTCCAATATTTTGGCACTGTTATTAGCTGGTCTATTTTGGGATCAAACACAAATAACGGTATTACCAGAAGCCATCAGATTTGTTCTACTTCTTTCTTCATTGGGTGTCTTCTTTTTACCTGCTTACCTCTACCTTTTTCTCGAAAAAAACAATTTTTCTAAAACACCCAAAAAACCGGTTTTATTTACCCAAATAAATCTCAAAGAACACAAAATATCTATCATAATTATCGGTTTGATCTCCATTTTTATCATTCTGGTAATTGGACTTATTGGGGAATGGAATCAACAACTCCACTTTCCGGGTTCATTACAGAAAATTGAGAACTGGATGAGAGCGATGGAAGATTCCAATCAAAATACCATAGAATTACTAACATCCAGTCCTCATATTGGGAATCTTTTTCTG
>JAEWUL010000208.1 GCA_023459435.1 Bacteroidota bacterium | reverse complement strand
CTGAATAATTTTGTGCAACATATTTGTCAGTGTAAACAAGATTGGACCCCCGCTTCTTTCATAGAATCAACCGTTCAGGAGTTGAAAAATCAAATCAGAAATGATCGTGTTGTTTTGGGGTTGTCCGGAGGTGTTGACTCTACTGTAGCCGCTGTATTGTTGCATAAGGCAATAGGGAAAAATCTTTTCTGCATCTTTGTGGATAACGGATTGCTTCGAAAAAATGAGTTTCATACCGTTTTGGAGAATTATAAAACATTAGGTCTGAATGTGAAGGGGGTTGATGCTTCCCAATTGTTTTATGATGAATTGAAAGGGGTTACAGATCCTGAAACGAAACGAAAAATTATTGGAAAAGGGTTTATCGATGTATTCGATATTGAAGCTCATAAACTGGAAGATATCAAGTGGTTGGCACAGGGAACGATCTATCCGGATCGTATAGAATCTCTATCTATTACAGGAATGGTGATCAAATCTCATCACAATGTAGGGGGATTACCTGAAAAAATGAATCTAAAAGTTGTAGAACCTCTTCACCTGTTGTTTAAAGATGAAGTGAGAAGAGTTGGAAAAGCACTAGGGATCCCTGATTTACTGATTCAACGTCATCCTTTTCCCGGTCCAGGACTCGGAGTTCGAATATTGGGAGATATCACCACTGAAAAAGTGAGACTTCTTCAAGAGGCAGATGCTATTTTTATTGATGGATTGAGGGAACATAATTTATATCACCAGGTGTGGCAAGCTGGTGCCATTTTGTTGCCAATACAGTCTGTTGGCGTTATGGGTGATGAAAGAACATACGAAAATGCAGTTGCTCTGAGAGCTGTCCTTTCTACTGATGGAATGACGGCAGACTGGGCTAAATTACCATACGAATTTCTCGGAAAAATATCTAATGAGATCATCAATAAAGTGAAAGGGATCAATAGAGTGGTTTACGATATCAGTTCAAAACCACCTGCAACGATTGAATGGGAATAATAAAAAAGCCGGTTATTTAACCGGCTTTTTTATTATTATCGGATTGATTCATAAACCAAACCAGAAATTTCGAAGGTCTGCTTATCAGTACCTAGAATTGGAATCTCCTCCTCTTTGGCTTGTTCCAACATATCCGGATCCGGTAAAAACCCTTTTACCAAAATCACACAAGCCAACTCCTTGAGAGAAGCAATGGCAATCACATTTTTGTGAGTTTGTAATGTGATCCATACATTCCCCTCTTGTGCAAATCCCATTACATCACTGAGAAGATCGGAGACATATCCCCCTTTGATCTCTCTGTCTAAATGTTGTTCTCCACAAAATATTTTTAAATCTAGTGTTTCAATTAATTCTTTAACGTTCATAATGTGATGTGGTTTTTTATGTTTTTAAATTGGTTTGGCAAAGATATAGAATTAGATGTAATTTTTTTCAAAAAGAAAAAGGGGACATCTATTTTCCAGCTAACATCAGGATCGCTTTTCTGATCTCTTCAAAATTGCGGGTAGGCATCTCAAGAGTGGTTGTATTCATCCCGATTTGATTCGGGTAATGGGCATCTGAACTCCTGATAAACGGTTTGTCCTTTAAATATTTATGTTGTTGAATCATCGCTTCTTTAGTCGAATTATGAGAAATCTCAACAGCTTCATATTCCAGATCGAAAGGGATAAAACCCAATTGTGAAATGACACTGGTTTTTTGTTTGTCAATATGTGCCGGGATAAACATTCCATGTAATCTATGGACCTCTTTTTCAATGATTTCAATTGAAACATCTAGCCCGGTTGTGAGTAAACGGGGCTCTTCATAAATGATGTTCATCTCTTCATCAATCTGTACCTGATCCCCAAAAAAATCGGGATTGTTGGGGATGTTGGGGAGATGAACTTCGATAAAAGCTTGAAACTGATCTAAAAGTTCATGGGTTGGGAAAAATGCCAGACAATGAGCTTCTTCTTTTGTGGTTACCTCTGCCCCACATAGTACAAAAATATCCCTGTTTTTGGAGTAATGTTCCGCTAACTTGCAATGTCTTGTTGAATTATGATCTGTAATCCCGATGATGTCAATTCCATTCCTGAGTGCTACCTCAATGATGTGTTCTGGAGTCATTTCTAAGTCTCCACAAGGTGAAAGGAGTGTATGTGTATGTAAATCAGCTTTGTAAAGAGGCATTCTTCTTTTAGATTAAATTGGATGTTTTTAACCTGCAAAAGTACGTTTCTTTTCGTATTTTTGCAAAAAAATAATTTCATATGACCGTACAAGAGATCGCAGCCCATATTTCAGGGGTAATTGTAGAAGGAGAGAAACATAAAATTGACCCCGTGGAATGTGCCTTTGCTTCAGATTTAATGAGTGATGTGCTAACCGTTAACACAACGAAAAGAATTATGTTGGTAACAGGTTTAGCCAATACACAAACCATCAGAACATGCGAAATGTCTGAAATAAAAGTGATCCTCTTTGTCAGAGGCAAAAAAGTTTCAGAAGAGATGAAAGAGTTGGCAGATGATAATGAGATGGTTTTGATTGAAACCCCGTTATCGATGTACAGAACTTGTGGAATATTGTTTAATTTGGGTTTATC
>JAEWUL010000207.1 GCA_023459435.1 Bacteroidota bacterium | reverse complement strand
CAAAAACCAATTCCAATTGATCCCCAGATCCAATTTTTAAAATCGGCTGTCCAAAAGATTGCCCTAACAATGTGACTTTAACGCTTTTAATAGCATCATCAAATATATAGTTTACCGGCTCGATCTGTGAAATATTTTGTGCTGATATTGACAAAAATGGTAAAAACAGAAACAGAAATTGAAAATATTTATTCATAGTATAGAAATCAGAATGCAAATATATAAAAAAATATATGAAAGGAGCCCTGTTGGGTTGTTTGTAATAATAGTAATCAACCAAAACGTTATGGTTAATAAAAAAAGGGAGCATACATAAAGGCTCCCTTTTAGTCGACTACCATTACAATTGATTAAACAAACTCTTTTTTGAGTTTTTGGAAATAGTCCAGTGTTTTCTTGCTTTCAGTATTATTCGTAAAAGAAAATACATTTACATCAGACTCATTCTTAGTTCCATTTACAGTATTTACGGCTTTTTTACCGGTCTTCAATGTAATGATTACATTATGAAGACCATCATTAACAGCAACGAATGTATCTACATCCTTGATATTAAATACAAATGTGTTTCCATTGTTGTCTGTTCTGGTTATAGTACCATCTTCACTTAAAGTGATCTCTGATTGGAAAATAGAGTTTTTAAGTTCCCCTTTGAGATCGTTCAATGTTTGTTTGTATGACTGAGCCATTACCACTGTTCCTGTCAACATAATCAACAAAAGAACTGTTAATTTCAAAATGTTTTTTTTCATGATTTTTTTTATAATTGGTTTCACAAATTAGACCCCCAAAGATTTCAAAAGTTAATTTGATGTAAATATTATCCTATTTGTAAATGTCACATCTTTAAGCAAGATCAATATCAATTTGATTGGCATCTATTCAGAGTACTGCATACAAAATCTTCTCTGTTAACCACCCATCTATATTCCCATTTTCACCAAGAAGTGTATTTTGATCGAGGAATCTATTTTTGATTTTTTGGATACTCTCTTCTCCAATTTCTAGTTCATGAAGTCTTGTTTGCAGCCCAAGTGAGCGGAAAAACTGTTCTGTACGAGCGATTGTTTGATCCACTTTTTGAGATTCATCTCCATCGAAAATTTGAAATACACGTTCTCCCAGTTGGATGATTTTATTCCATTTTTGTTCTTTCATCACGCTCATAGTTCCTTGTAAGATGATGGCTAATGTATGACCATGGGTTACTCCATGAAGGGCAGTAATCTCATGTCCAATCATGTGTGTGGCCCAGTCTTGGGAAACCCCCATTGCAGTAAAACCATTTAATGCCATAGTTGCACATAGCATAAATTGAGACATCAGATCGTAATCTTTTGGATTTGCTTTTATTTTTGGTGCAATCTCCACCAATGTTTGAAGAATGGACTCAGACCAACGATCCATTAAGAGGGATTGATTGGGAACGGTCAAATATTGTTCCACTACATGAACGAATGTATCTGCAAGGCCACAAGCCACTTGATAATCGGGTAATGAGAAAGTAACTTCAGGATCTAAAATGGAGAATTGAGGGTGAGAAGAGTAAAAAGCACATTTCTCATGAGTTTCTTTGTTCGAGATGACCGCCCCTTTATTCATTTCAGAGCCTGTTGCGGGCAAAGTTAAAACAGAAGCATGGGGAATCATGAGATCAATTAATGCAGGATCTTGCACTAAATCCCATGGATCTCCGTCATAGGGAATCGCTGCTGAGATCAACTTGGTACCATCAAGTACTGACCCACCACCCACAGCGAGGAGATAATCTACATGATTCTCTTTCCCAAGTTGGATCGCTTTTCTAAGTGTTTCAACAGTAGGATTGGGTTCGATACCCCAGAATTCTACGTACTTTTTTCCTTCCAGTGCCTTTACAACCTGATCATAGACTCCATTTTTCTTAACACTCCCACTTCCAAAAGTGATCATTAGTTTTTTATCTGTTGGGATCTCTTTAGCTAATTTTGCTATGGTTCCTTTTCCAAAAATTAATTTAGTAGGATTTTGAAATGTAAAATTATTCATATCTTGTTAACTTTATTGTATCATAATAAACAACTTTCTTGCTATTTTATTATATTTATACAATTATTATGACATTTTAAAAAGATATGGAACAGACTATTTTTAATTTAAAAAGGGGAATTTCCAATGAAATTAATTATCTTTGCAGCTTAAAAAATCTATTGAATGGAAAAGATAGGTATTATTGGAGGAGGAAATCTGGGAATGATGATGGCAGAAGCTGCACATCGTATGGGGATGCAGATCATCGTTATGGATCCTGAACCTGAATGTCCGTGTTCACAATTTGCTGAAGAACAGGTTGTTGGTGAGTTTACTGATCTCAAAAAAATGGAAGAATTGTGTCTGAAATCGGATGTTGTCACCTATGCTTTTGAAAACGTTCCTTACACGTCCATTAAAGAGCTAGGCTTGGTATACAATATTCCGCAAGGTGAGATGCCTTTGTTTCTTTCTCAACACCGGTTGAGAGAAAAAATTTCTGCTGCCAGAGCTGGTGCTGTATGTGTTGAATATATTCCTGTAAACAATACTTATGAATTGATTGAAGGTGTTCGTTTGATTGATTACCCTTGTGTTTTAAAAACCTGTAACACAGACGAAAACAAAGGATATGTTTTTTTAAAAGGGGCAGATCAATTTCCTGAAGCCTCCAGAATTGTTGAAAAAAACCATTGTATTCTTGAAAAATATATCCCATTTGAAAAAGAGATCAGTATCGTTGTAACAAGAAGTATCTTTGGTGATATCACAACTTTTCCCATTTCCCAAAATGTAAATCGTGGCTCCCATTTATTAATGAGTATTGTACCGGCTGATATTTCAGACACCATTCGGGCAAAAGCGGAATTAATGGCCAAGACTGTGATGAGAAATTTGGGATTTGTTGGAACTTTAACCATAGAGATGTTCGTAGTTGGGGAGGATGTGATCTTTAATGAAATGGCACCTCATCCTCATAACTCAGGTAATTACTCCATTGAAGCGTGTCATGTAAGTCAATTTGAACAACATATCCGTGCCATCACCGGCCTCCCCTTAGAGGATACTTCATTGATTGAACCTGCAATTTCTGTCAGTTTCTTTGGACAAAACATCATAGGTGTCAAAGAATTTGAAAAGCAAGTACTTCCCAATGTCTTTATTCATGATTATTTGAAATCTGAAATTATTGAAGACTCTAAAATGGGACATGTTACTTTTCTGAACTATACCAAAGATGAGGTCGATCAAATTGTGGCACAATATTGGACTTTAACATAACTAAAAACAATTTTTTGAAAGATTTGAGGCGTAGATGAAAAAAGTGGATGAAAAAAAGTTTCAACTTGTTGATGGTGATGAGGCTATGGTATTTATGGATATCCATTCCCAACGAGCTCCGATTCATCAAAGAGTAAAAAAAGTTTATAAAAAAAGGGAACCAAAAAAAATTGTTCTACAAGATTTTGTAGCTTTGGATTTTGAAACCGCCAACAAATACCCTACTAGTATTTGTAGTGTAGGGTTAGTGATTGTTAGGGATGGTCAGATTGTAGATAAAATATACCATTTGATCAAACCTGAACCTGAATTTTATAATTTTTATAACACCAGAATTCATGGATTAACCGAAAAGGATACTCAAAATGCAAGAAATTTTAAAGATGTATGGTCTGAATTGGACAAACAGATTGGGGAGCTTCCAATAGTGGCTCATAACCATGTTTTTGAGCGAGGTTGTTTAAAGGCTGCTCATCAGATGTACCAAATGTATTATCCCAATTATCCCATTCATTGTACTTGTCAGGGATCCAGAAAAGTGTTCCCGGAATTGGAGAACCACAAGCTGAATACAGTAGCTGCGCATTGTGGATTCGATTTAAAGAATCATCATAATGCCTTAGCGGATGCTGAAGCATGTGCACATATCGCTCTGAAAATCTTCAGTGAAAACTGTTGATAATCAATATAATACCCCTTTATTCCTGCGTTTTATTACCGAATGAAAGATCACCGGCATCACCCAGTCCTGGTACAATATATGACTGAGCTGTTAATTCTTCATCTATAGCACCTACCCATAAAGTTACTTTTTTACCGGGCAGATGTTTTTGTAAATAATCGATCCCCTGAACGCTAGCTATAGCTGAAACAATATGGGTATGAGAAGGTGCTCCTGCTGAAACCAATTCCTTATATACGATCAACATTGATTTTCCTGTTGCCAACATCGGATCGGTAATGATTAACGTTTTATTCCTGATCTCAGGTGATGAAATATAATCCATTTTGATTTCAAATGATCCATCCCTGTGATGTTTTCGGTAAGCAGAAACAAATGCGTTTTCTGCTTTGTCAAAATAGTTCAACATCCCTTGATGAAGAGGCAAACCTGCACGTAAAATGGTTGCCAGAACCGGTTGATGTTGGAGTAGATCCAGAGAGAGTTCCCCTAGTGGAGTCGTTATGTTTTTTTTAGTAAAAGTTAATGATTTACTGATTTCATAAGCAAATATTTCCCCTATTCGTTCCATATTCCTGCGAAATCTCATACTGTCTTTTTGTTCATCAACAGATCTGATTTCAGCAATATATTGATTAAAAAGTGAATGAACAGCACCTAAATTTTTAACATTCATCATAACGGTCAAATTTTTGGTAAAAATACTATTTTTTCATCATTTTATAACACTTTATGAAAGGTTGTAAAATGGGATGGTATTTCATTAAATATGGATAAATATAGGAGGTTGCTCCAAAACCTGCATAAAACCGAGCAATATTTGGGTTATTTGAACCATTAAAATCAAGAATAAGTTCAGAATTCTGATTTATTTTAATCATATGATCTATTATTAAAAACATCGCTTTTGAGTCTGATTTTGAATCATCTCTGCCTGAAAACCAAAACCATTTTCTATTTTGATCATTTAAAAAAATGGCACCTGCAATAAGTTGATGATTCTGATCCCAAACACCCCATTTTTCAATATTCCCTGATTTAGAAGCGCATTGAACCAGTTTGATCAATATTTGATAATGAGCTTCCGGTATCGAATGATCGATTTTTTTTCCTCTATTGTTTTTAAAAAGAGAAATAATATCTTCTATTTCAACGGTCTGCACCAGCATTAACTGTTTTTTGGCTGCTGATTTCAGGTTTCTCTTGGTATTATCAGAATAATTTGAATAGATATTCTGATAATCTTGATTCAAATGTAATTCAAAAGATTGAGCTTCCCGGCCTAATGATGGAGGGCACAATCGATTCAGGCCCAATTCAACCAGACAGAACTTCTTTGGGATATGGTCAAATGCCGCTGTAATCTCCTTTTGGGGGATCTCATCTCTGGAAAAAAAACCCAGTCTTGAAATAAAGGGTGGTGTGTAAACATAATTTACCCCGCATTTGTTACGATAAGGAAGTGGAATCACCCATTCATAGTCATGAGCAATAATGGCCCCCCATTTGTGAGAACTGATATTCAGAAAGTTAAAAGAAGCAAATATCGTAGGATATTGTGATTCAAAAATGAGTTGATCCCATTTTTGCTGATCTATTTGATCTGATTCAACAAATCTAATCATTTGTTTTGAGGAATATAATTTTTATACGTTCCAGATATGATGTGATGAAGCCACTCTTCATGAGTGAGGTACCAATCCACAGTTTTCTCAAACCCTTCTGTAAATTTTATCTGAGGTTCCCACCCTAATTCTGTTTTCAATTTGGTCGCATCAATGGCATATCTGAGATCATGTCCGGCTCTGTCGGTTACATAGGTGATTAAGGATAGAGAGGCCCCTTGAGGGCGACCCAGTTTTCTATCCATAATTTGAATGAGTTGTTTGATCAGGTCAATATTCCTCCATTCATTATTTCCTCCAATATTGTATGTTTCCCCAATTTTGGCATGATGATAAATCAGATCAATTGCCTGAGCGTGATCCTCGACATAGAGCCAGTCTCTGACATTAATCCCTTTACCATAAACGGGTAATGGAATATTATTTTTAATATTATGAATAAAAAGGGGGATTAATTTTTCCGGAAATTGATTTGGTCCGTAATTATTGGAACAATTGGAGATCACAGTTGGAAGTCCAAAAGTATCATGATAAGCTCTTACAAAGTGATCTGATGAAGCCTTAGATGCTGAATACGGGCTATGAGGATCGTAAGCTGTAGATTCAGTAAATGCGCCATCCTGTCCCAGGGAACCATACACCTCATCAGTTGAAATATGGTAGAACCTCTTTTCTGATAGATTGTCTTTCCAAATAGAGCGTGCACTATTAAGAAGATTCACTGTCCCGATCACATTGGTAAAGATAAACTCCATAGGATTTTCAATAGATCTATCTACATGAGATTCGGCGGCCAAATGGATCACTCCATCAAATTGATATGTTTTAAATAGAGTCATCATAAGATCCCCGTCCACAATATCACCCTTAAGAAAATGATAATTGGGGTTTGTTTCTACATCTTTCAAATTTTCAAGATTACCGGCATAGGTGAGCTTGTCTAAGTTATAAATCTGATAATCAGGATATTTATTCACTAAAAGGCGAACAACATGGGAGCCAATAAATCCAGCACCACCTGTAATTAATATTTTTTTCATAGCAATTTTTTTCAGTAATGAAACGTAAAAATAGTACGAATATTTTAAAAAAAAAGGCGGAAAAATCCGCCTTTTCATTTTGTATTATGATTATTGATTAGTCTACAAGAAATTTATGGACAGATTTTCCTTTTGAAGTGATCACATTTACCATGTAAATTCCTTTTGCAAGGTTTTCAACAGAAGTGTTATAGATATAATCACCTGAAACTGGGAGTGTTTCAGAAGAGATCATTCTACCCATCATATCGATAATCTGGAATGTAACGTTTTCATCAAGATTTGATTTAATAGCTACGTTTATATAGTTTGAAGCTGGGTTTGGATATACATTCACGTTTTCGATTCCGCTATTATTATCCACGCCAAGGATTGCCCAATACTCAAGTTTAAATCCAGTTCCTTGTCTCCAGTTATCAGATACAAAGTTCACTTGGAATTTTCCTGCATTCACATTAAAGATTCCTGTTGGTTGGTTTTTGATATCATATCTAGCAACCAACTGAGGAACATTTTGATTTGTAATATCCCAAATATCTACAAAGTCACCTTCTAAAAGGTCAAATTTAGTAAAATTCATGGCAAAACCATCACAGAATGTGAAAAGTCTACCGCTGAAAGTACATTGTTTTTCAGGTGAATAAAGCATATCATCAGCTGCTGATTCGTTTTTATCAGAGATAATTCCATGAACCTGACTACCAGGGATGATCGTAATATTGGAGCACATTTGACTATTGTTGGTAACAGTTGCATCAAAATTGATCACAAAACCGTAATCAACGATATCGTTACTATTGGATGTAAATGTGATCAGAACAGCAGGAGAATTTACAGTAAGAGCAGCAGGGAGTGGTGTTCCTGTAAAGTTGCTTTGATAAGGACCTTGAGCGTCGCTTGTAGCTTTCATCAAATAGTTACCGCTATATTGGGCTTTAATTCCGGAAGCAACGGTTGCTCCGTTATAAATGGTAAGGATATCCCCATCCTGTTCGGTTTTAATTTTAGAGAAATTGATCGTATAGGAAGTAGCACCAGGAGCAGCAAGTAACCAGGAACGGTTAGAGTTTTTTTGATATTTCACATATCCTGAACCATCAGAGATTGTACCTAAAGTAGCTGTAACGGTATCAATGCTCATTGCAGGTTTTAAAACGGTATCAGGAGCATTTGGGAATACATTGATAATCAAGTTTTCATCTTGATTGTACCCATCCAAGTTGCCAAAAGCATAATACCCATTTTTATAACCACCCCATCCGTAGTTCACGTGAAGATATTTTGTAGCTGAATCTACAACCATATATCCATCGATTATAAAAGCATGACCATCTGCGCCACTAATGGTTGCGCCCATATAAACAGGAAGTCTTCTGTTCAGTTGAGAGAAGATTGTATCTGTAAAAGCTGAAACGGACATATCTGATTTTCTTACGTTAGCAAGGAACTGATTCATTTTCCAGTTTGATTTCAAAGCATTGAAGGCATTAATTGAGTTGGATCCAGATCCGTTATTTCCATAAGACATAAATGCGGATACACCGGTAT
>JAEWUL010000206.1 GCA_023459435.1 Bacteroidota bacterium | reverse complement strand
GTTTGGTCTGATTCAGCAACTAGTCCTAAAGATAAGATTGTCGGAGAGAAGATGAAAAGGTTTTTCAACAAACCAAATCCACTACAAACTTTCAAAGAATTCGTTCATCAAGTCTTTATTTATAAATACTTGGTTGGAGATTCCTATATCTATGCTCCAACATTACCCGGAACTCAAAACCTTTGGGATATTTGTGAAAATTTCTGGGTTTTACCTTCTCATTTAGTTACTATTGACTCTGGATATAATAACCAATTATTCACTCCAAAGAGAGATCAAAACCCAATTAAAAGCTATAATATTCATTCATCAGGGGGATATTTACAATGTGATCCACGTTTGATCATGCACTACAGAGATAATTTTTGTTTAGAACTAAATCAAAACTATTTCTATGGTAGAAGTAGATTGCTAGCTCAAAAATATCCTATCTAATTCTATAACTTGCCTACCTGCAATGGTTTGTAAACTTTTAATTGCTTTAAAAGAATACATCCCACCATCACTCGTATGGGGACACTAGGTAAACCAGTACTACCATACAATGAAGGTTGAAAAAACACTCTCTCTCACTTCAGAAGGTCACTATAAGGTCAGCA
Source organism: Bacteroidota bacterium (assembly GCA_023459435.1). Lineage (GTDB taxonomy): Bacteria > Bacteroidota > Bacteroidia > Bacteroidales > WCHB1-69 > UBA5429. The sequence goes on along the minus strand of JAEWUL010000206.1, from coordinate 9,304 downwards.
AAATAAAAAAGCACTTACTCGTTTTCGTCGTAAGTGCTTGATCTTTAGTGTGGGAGTTGACGGATTCGAACCGCCGACCCTCTGCTTGTAAGGCAGATGCTCTGAACCAGCTGAGCTAAACTCCCTTTCTCGTTTTGAGGTTGCAAAAATACACCTTTTTTTAATACACTCAGCTGTTATTTTCGTTTTTTTGCCTATTTTTTTTTATATTATTGAAATACAGATCAATATTTTTTCTAAAACGTTAGATACATCGATAAATTGAGCTGTTTTTGCTTGTTTTTTGTTCTATCAATATCAAAATTTCGGAGGAAATATCGATAATTGAGTTCAAAACTTAGAAATTGGTATGTATAACCCATTCCGATAGTGAGTAAAAACGGCGATTTAATGAGCTCTTTTTTGCTATATCCAACATTGTTATGTGATACTTGTAATAGTTGTTGATAGATCAAACCTACTGCTCCATGAAACTGATGATATTGATGAGTAAAAAATATATATCGAAACCTAATCGGTAACTGCATATATCTGGTTTCAATCATACTCGTTAAAAATGGGGAACGATCAGAAAAATACCTTTTGTTAAAATAGAGTTCTAAACCCATTTCAGCAGCATATTGCTCTCCTATCCTAAAAAAGAACCCCATCTCTCCAGATAAAGATCTATCTCCTTTTAACATCGAAAAATCGGCCTCCAGGGGAAGATTAATGGCTGCTTTAAATCCATATTTAAAAACCCTTGTATCGTCAAACTTTTTAGTGAACCAACTATTCGATTGAGCGTAACTCATGATGGTGATACCGGTTATCAATACGAATAGCAGATTTCTTTTCATAGTGAGCTACTTGGAGTCAGCCTCTTTTGTATTAAACTGATTCATGGTTCTTTGTAATCCTGCTGTTGCAAACGATTTACATATTTCAGCGGCTTTCTCAATAGCTGGATCTATGATACTCCGCTCTTCAGAGGTAAATGTCCCTAGTACATAATCCACCTGATACCCTTGAGGAAAATTCTTACCAATTCCAAAACGCAACCTTGGGTAGTTCCCGTGTCCTAATATTTGAATGATATGATTGAGTCCATTATGGGATCCGCCCCCCCCCTTGGGTCTGATTCTCAATTGTCCCGGTGGCAAATCCAAATCATCAGAAACAACCATTATATGTTGTGCATCAATGTTTTCAGCTTCCATCCAGTATTTGACAGCTTTTCCACTCAAATTCATGAATGTGGTAGGCATAATCAAGATGAGCGTTCTCCCTTTATATTTTGCCCGTGCCACATACGCGTAGCGATCACTTTTAAACATAACATCCAGCTGTTTGGCCAGTTTAACCAACACTTCAAACCCAATATTATGCCGTGTTCCTGAATATTGATCTTCTGCATTTCCCAAACCAACAATCAGAAACTTTTTATTATCATCCATTTTAAATTATTTAATATCAAATTATTGATGTTATTCTTCAGCAGCAACAGGTTCAGATAAATTCACCAGAAATGTAAAATTCAGCTTTCCGTACTTTCTATGTTGGTAGAAATGGGGGTGTTTAGAAAAATCGTAGTGTCTAGCATGTTCCAATACCAACCATCCATCTGGATGGAGCAGTTTATTTTGAAACACTTTTTCCACAATTTTTTCAAGATTTTCCATATCATAAGGTGGATCAGCAAAGATGATATCATATTTTTGTCTTGATCTTTCTACAAATTTAAAAGCATCACCTCTAACTATGGAAACATTCTCATATCCCAATTGATGGATCGTTTTGCGGATAAAATCTGCACATCCCTGATGTTGATCAACTGCAGTAACAGAAACCGCACCTCGCGATGCAAATTCATAAGTGATATTTCCTGTTCCGGCAAAAAGATCCAGAACTCTGACTCTATCAAAATGGAAGTAATTGTTTAAAATATTAAAGAGGGATTCTTTTCCAAGATCTGTAGTGGGTCTTACGGGTAAAGAAGCCGGAGCTTCAATTTTTTTACCTCTGTTTTTACCATTGATGATTCTCATTTTTTATAAAAGGTTTTGATTAAAAAGAGGTTTCTCAAGATGAGAAATTGTAAAATAGGATTTTAACAGGTGAATCAATGAATCGGGAAGTGAGGAATAGTATAGATCGATCTCACTGGGGTCAATTTTATATTGAGTACAAATATTCATCACATGATATAGACAATCGGTATCTTCTGTTAAAGAAAAATAAGTTATAAACTGAAGTTCTTCATGTTTTAGCAAGGCACAATTCATATGATGTTCTTTCACATCCAAAAGGAATAACATCTCTGGAATTGGAAAAAGATGTGCCATTTGGTAAAGGAACAAAGGGATAAAGTGAATGGGTGTCGTGATTTTTTCAAGAATAGCTGTTTCTTCAGTGGGGATATAATTCAATAAAACATAGTCTTTAAAATCAGTGGTTACGATCTGTCCCATTTCTGTAAGATCATACTGGATTTTAAGATAATCTGTTTGTTTATCCTTTTGATAGATTTCCATTGGGATAGCCACTGGTGGCTGATTCGCAATAACGATGAGGATCTCCTGATGATAAAGTTGTGAGAAATCAAAAAATGTACCCTCATAATAATGAGAAAAACCATTCGAATCTAACCGAATGGTTTTAATAGTATCTTGAAAAATATTATGTAACATATTTATTCCCAACTACCTGTAGTTACGGCTTCGGTTAATGAACCTAACCACATAGGTTTATATAGGTTTTTATATTGTTTTTCTTGTTCTAAACCGTTATATAAAATGGCATTAATCCCTTTGGTGATAAAATTAGTGTTTTTGGGAGATATAGATCTTTGCATGTTGGCAAGAATATTATCTAAAGGGACATCAATTCTGTACACCTGAAAATCATTTTGAATCTTAGCTGTTTGTATCTCAAACTTTTTACCATTGTTTTCAGGAATAAACTGAAAATTTTTCAGATTTGCCTCTTTCACATTCTGATCAATCTCTAAAACTTTCTTCGCAGCAGGATATTTTTCTTCAGTTTTGGTAATAAAACCTTTGGCAAATGCATCTTTTTCAGACATCCCTTCAGGAATTGATCCGCTGATCTTCACAATGGTAATGTTGCCATCTTTTATAAACTTAACCAGATCATCAATATTTTCAGCGTATTTTTTATTTTCCAGTTTGTATACTTGTTGAGCAGCACGAATAGTGGTGAGACGATTTCGGATCTCTTTTTCTCTTTCTGTGTAAACCATTTTGAATTTCTCCGGACGCATAATACTTCTAAACGCCATAACAGATAAAACCAAAACAATGATTACCAAAAAGATACGAAATATAGTTTGAACTTTCATAATGATATTTTTTTTATTCTTTTACATATTTTAAAAAGCAAGCAAAAATAATAAAAAAATGTGTATTAAAAACCTATTTCATCCAAAAAACTAAAAATTAATTCTGGTGATACCAATTGGATAGGTTTTTTGCAACAGTTCTTTTATTTTATAATAATCTTCTTTATGATTGACAAAGTCTAGTTTGTTTGATTCTACAATCAAAATAGGGATCTGCGTCCTATTCTTTAAATAGTTTAAATAGTTCTCTTGAATCGATTCCAGATAATCGGATGTGATCTCTTGTTCGTATGGACGTCCTCTCTTGGCAATATTTTTTAATAAATTATCAGAAGTATTATATAGGTATAGCAATAAATCAGGCTTTGGTAAGTAAGTAGAAATGATTTCATACACTTTGGTAAACAGATTATATTCATCTGTTTGTAAATTATTTTTGGAAAATATGACACATTTATCTATAAAGTAATCTGCAACAACCAGATCGGTAAATAGATCTCTTTTGGAAAGTAATGTTTTAAGCTGTTGATATCGTTCTGTTAGGAATGTCATTTCCAGAGGAAAAGCATAATGTTCAGGATCTTTATAGAATTTAGGCAAGAATGTATTATCCGCAAATCGTTCTAATACCAATTCCGCATTAAAATCGTGTGCCAGCATTTCAGCCAGCGACGTTTTTCCGGCTCCAATACATCCTTCAATTACAATATAATTATAGTTCATCTGATTAGTTTGAAGTGTTGTTAATGAAAAGTATAAATTCAGGATCAGCAATCTCTTTAAAAGGGATCATCACAAAATCTCTATGGAGCATCTCAGGATGAGGAACTACCAATTCCGGAGTTGTGATCTGCTCTTTATCATATAACAGAATATCCAGATCTATCGTCCTGTCATGATATTGAATCTGATCTCCTAATTGTATCGACTTCTGAACCCTCCCCAGTGATCTCTCAATACTTTTTAATTGTTCCAGCAACTGAATTGGTGACAACATTGTTTGGATCAAAACTACCTGATTAAGAAACGGAGATGAGTTAAAACCCCAAGATTCTGTTTCTATCACAGAAGATTTTCTTATCATCACGTTTCCATATTGAACCATCATATCTATAGCTTTTGCTAGATAAACCGCTCTATCACCCTTATTTGACCCCAAACCGATAAAAACATGTGCCATCATAAATTTTTATTTTGCAAATTTAATTATATTTTTCTATCTTTGCGATTATAAAATTGAATGTTTTTTCAACATTAAAAAAAATAAAAATGACTTATAAAAAGTTTATCAGAAGCAATACAAATCGCAGAATTGCCGGAGTTTGTGGCGGTTTAGCTGATTATTTTAATATTGACCCTACTCTGGTTCGGGTGCTGTTCGTAGTGTTCACCCTAGCCGGAGGATCAGGAATCCTGATCTATATAGCTACCTGGATTTTAACCCCTGAAAATTAAGTAATAACCCCCATCTAATGTCAAAACCTTTAGACATGAGACATTAGACTTTAGACTTTAGACATTATGAACAACCGTTTATACAGAAGCATCAAAGACCCGAAAATTGCGGGCGTATGCAGTGGAATTGCAGAATATTTCAACATTGACCCTGTGTTGATTAGAATTTTATTTGTATTCATGCTCTTTTTTGGAATGTTAGGATTTTTCCTATACATTGCTCTGGCCATAATCATTCCAAAACATCCGGGTGAAAATGAGTTACATGACAAAAATCCTGATCCTGAAAGCGCTTCAGATTCTAAAACCGATAAGAGAAAGGATTTTGAACAGGAAGGAAAAGATTTTGGGGATCGTATGGGAGCCAAAATGGAAGATGTCGGGAATCAATTTGGAGCCAAAATGGAGGAATTAGGCAAAGATTTTGAAAGGAATATGAAAAATTTTGGAAAAGAGATGGAGGAAAAAGCAGAGAATTTTGGAAAAAGCACCACAACTGGAAAGTTTTTCCTCTCAATCATTGGAACCCTCTTTATAGGGTTGGGAGCTACGATCCTGATTGCCAAATTTTGTCCATTTTTTAGATTTGAGTTTTATTTCCCTGCCATTCTTATCTTTTGTGGTATTTTGTTGATCATATTTAGTTTTAATTCAAAATCAAAATCGTAACCATGAATACTAAAAACATTTTTTCAGGTATATTTTTTATTACACTCGGTTCTCTTTGGATCCTAAAATCTCTAGAATTTATCACATTTAGCTGGCTCGATTTTTTTAGATTATGGCCGGTTATCTTCATTTTTATCGGAATCAGCATCATTCCGGTTAAAGACTGGATAAAGCTGGTACTGCAAATCTTAATGCTGGCTTTAACCATTGGTTTGCTTTTCATTTCCAACAGTGACAGTTCAATCCATATGAGCAGAAAATACAGAATTGAAAAAGTATTGGATACGACTATCGTTAACAATAAAATTGTTGAAGAAACAATCAGTTACAATGAAGAAGCAATCACAAATGCTACTCTTAATCTGGAGATTAGTGCCAGTAAAGTGACCTTTATCAAAGGATTGAAACTTTTTGAAATGGCTGATTCTACTCAATCCGGGAAAGGGGAGGTAGAGATTGAAAAAAGGATCATCAACAATAAAGCAGAACTCGATGTGGAACTTTACCCTCTAGAAGATAGAACCAATATCGTTCCCCGTTTTAAAGTTTTACTCGGTGAAAAACCTATCTGGACAATCAACCTTGATATTAATGCAACGAAAGGTGAGATCGATTTGAGTCAGTTTAAAGTTGAAAAAATAAACGTTAGTGCAAATGCATCATCCGTTGACTTAAAATTGGGATCGTTGCTCCCCAAAGTGATGGTGATTGTTGAATCCGGAGCTTCATCTATTAAGGTTAGAGTCCCTAAAAATATGAAATGTATTGTTAAGAAAGACAACGTTCTCTCCTCATTCAATGTGAAAGGGTTAAAAAAGATGGAAGATGGCTCGTTTGCCTCATCAGAAACTGCCAAAACAACAGGAATCATCGAGATCAACGTTGCTGCAGATGTTTCTTCAGTAGATATCATGAGATATTAAAAAAATTCTCGTAAATTTGCAGGCTTAACTAAAACCTGTAAAAAAGATGGAAATTGCTACGAAGTACGACCCTCAAATCATTGAAGATAAATGGTATAGCTTTTGGGAAGAGCATCAAATGTTTGCTTCTAAACCAAACAAAAAACCACCTTATACTATCGTAATCCCTCCACCAAACGTCACAGGTGTGCTTCATATGGGGCACATGTTAAACAATACAATCCAGGATGTTTTGATCAGAAGAGCTCGGATGATGGGGTTCAATGCCCTTTGGGTACCAGGCACAGATCATGCTTCAATTGCTACAGAAGCTAAGGTTGTAGCCCTTTTAAAAGAGAAAGGGATTGAGAAAAATTCGCTAACTCGTGAACAGTTCCTCGAACATGCATGGGAATGGAAAGAGAAACATGGCGGAATCATCCTTCAACAATTGAGAAAATTGGGAGCTTCCTGTGACTGGAATCGTACAAAATTTACAATGGATGATGACCTTTCTGAATCGGTTATCGATGTTTTTGTTGATCTTTACAATAAAGGACTTATATACAGAGGCGTTAGGATGGTGAACTGGGATCCTAAAGCTTTAACCGCTGTCTCGGATGAAGAGGTAATCTATCAGGAGGTTCAATCTAAGCTCTATTATGTTCGCTATCAAATTGAAGGTTCTGAAAATGAATATATTACTGTAGCCACTACCCGTCCGGAAACCATTTTAGGAGATGTTGCTATTTGTATGCATCCTGAAGATGAGCGTTTTTCACATCTAAAAGGGAAAAGGTGTTTCGTTCCTCTCGTGAATCGTTCTATTCCTCTCATTTTTGACGAATATGTGGATCAGGAGTTTGGAACGGGAGCTCTTAAAATTACACCTGCACATGATATAAACGACTACCATATCGGGATCAAACATAAACTTCCTTCGATCAATATTTTCAATGACAACGGCACTTTAAATGAAAAGGCTGAAGTTTTGATTGGAGTAGATCGTTTTGAAGCTAGAAAACAGATTATTCCATTATTGGAGCAATCCGGAAATCTGGTAAAAATGGAAGAGTATACCAATAAAATCGGTTTCTCCGAGCGAACGAATGAGGTGATTGAACCCAAACTCTCATTACAATGGTTCTGTGATATGACATCCATGGCAAAACCTGCCCTGGATGTTGTTATGAATGACACCATCCGCTTTTTCCCTGAAAAATTTAAAAACACATACTCCCACTGGATGGAGAATGTAAAAGACTGGTGTATCAGCAGACAATTATGGTGGGGGCATAGAATCCCCGCTTATTACTTGCCTAACAATGATTTTGTGGTGGCAAAAACAGCAGAACAAGCTTTAGAAATTGCCCAAAACAAATATCCTCACCTAAAGCTACAGTTATCAGATCTTATTCAGGATGAAGATGTTATGGACACCTGGTTCTCTTCATGGTTGTGGCCTATCTCCGTATTTGACGGAATCAGAAATCCTGACAATGCTGATATTCAATACTATTATCCAACAGCTGTCCTAATCACAGCTCCTGAAATTATTTTCTTTTGGGTGGCCCGAATGGTTATGGCCGGTTTAGAATGGAGAAAGGAGATCCCTTTTAAAGATGTGTATTTTACAGGAATTGTTCGTGATAAACTCAGGAGAAAAATGTCAAAATCTTTAGGAAACTCACCTGATCCTATTGATTTAATTAAAAAATACGGTGCTGATGGTGTTCGAGTTGGAATGCTTTTCAGTTCCCCAGCCGGGAATGACCTGATGTTTGATGAATCTTTATGTGAACAGGGAAGAAATTTCAGCAATAAAATCTGGAACGCTTTTCGTTTAATTAAAGGTTGGGAGATCTGCTCTGATATTGAACAACCTCAACATACCCTTACCGCTATCACCTGGTTTAACCAGAGAATGAATGAAGCAATCAGACAAATCAATGATGATTTTGAAAAATATCGTCTCTCTGATGCTCTGATGAATGTGTATAAACTGATTTGGGATGATTTCTGTTCTGTTTTCCTTGAAATAGTAAAACCACCTTATCAACAACCTATTGATATTAAATCGTATGGAGAGATCAATGATCTTTTCGAAAAACTGATGCGGATACTACATCCATTTATGCCTTTTATTACAGAAGAGCTATGGCATGGCATCTCTGACAGAGGACAAAAGGAGTCTATTATGTTAACTCAGATCCCTTCCTATGTTGAGGAACCCAAACGTGAATTTCTGACACAATTCTCAGATTGCTTAAAAGTGGTGGAAAGTATCCGAAGAATCAGAGCAGAGAAGAACATTCCTCAAAAGGTTCAAATTGAGCTCTTTATTCAAAATGGCGACATTAATGCTCCTTCAGATGACGCTCAAATGAATTCCGTTTTAATGAAGCTATGCAATATCGCAACCATCCGGTATGTCACTGAAAAAGTACCCGGATCCATCTCTTTTATTGAACAAAACACTGAATATTATATCCCTTTAGGTGATACAATCAATGTAGAGGAGGAATTGGAAAAACTTCAAAACGAGCTAAAATATGCAGAAGGATTCCTGAATTCTGTCATGAAAAAGCTTTCTAATGAAAAATTTGTTTCAGGAGCACCCGAGCATGTTGTAGCGATAGAAAAGAAAAAAATGGCTGATGCTGAAGAGAAAATCACCATTTTAAAAGAACAGATCAACAATTTACAAAATTAAAGATATGCAAAACGTTTTCAGATACTTTCTGCTTTTAGGGATCTATATCATCCCCCTCTATTTTCTGATGGAAGACACTGAAAAGTTCCCTATCCTGTTTTTTGGAGCTATCGGGATCACAATTGCATTTTGGGGATCCATATTCATACTAAAACGACGCAAACCGAAGGAGTGAAGAGTGAAAAGTGAAAAGTGAATAAATTGCTAAATGTCAATAATTTAATT